>NVSI01000082.1 GCA_002401195.1 Alphaproteobacteria bacterium | reverse complement strand
AAGCGAAAGCTTAATAATAATTTCAGGTTCTGACCATTGAGTGAGGCCAAGGCCTGTAAAAATTGATCATAGATGCCGGAAATAAAGGCGATGGTACCACCAGAGACACCGGGAATGATATCCGCCGTGCCCATGCATAGGCCTTTCATATAGAGCCAAATTTTATCTGATTTTTCTTGGTCGCCAAGGACAACGCCTTCTTCATCCAATCCAACGACATTAAAGAAATTATCCTGCAAGGACTCAATCGCGCGTGAAAGGTTTGTTTCCCGAATAATCGGCATATGTTCCAGCGCTCCACACGCGGCTTTTGCCAATGTCCCTGTGCTTTCGGGCGCGTGACGCGTTTGCACAATCACACCATCAGCGCCAAAGGCACAAGCCGAGCGTAAAATCGCCCCAACATTATGCGGATCCGTTACTTGATCCAACATGACCAAAGTCACTTTGTCTTTTGATTTCGACTTTATAATAATGTCGGACAAAAATGTTTCTTCCAATGGATCGCACTGCAGCGCGATTCCCTGATGCACAGCCCCTTTTGGAAGGCGTTTTTCAATGATAGAACGATCAACCCTATCCACGTTTGGACGTTTCACACCGTCTGGAGTGACGAAACCGTGAGTATCCTTAATTGTACGGTCGTTGACCAGTAAGGAATGAATGACTCGATTCGGGTTTTCCCACGCCTCTTTGACTGCGTGTGTTCCCCATAACCAAACTGTATTTTTAATCTGTTGTTTTTGCATGCGTTATCCTTAAACTATTATCTTATGACTGAAAACATTCTTTTATGTGATATGGGCGGAACACATGCACGATTTGCGAAATTCGTTGCGCAAGGCACCTATTCAGACTTTAAAAAATACCGCTTGCATGACTTTAAATCCTTTCCCGATATTATTGACACATACCTGAAAGACAGCGGCCTATCATTTGAAAAAGCGCGATTCGCCGTCGCTCGAACGCCCATCAATGGCGTTATTTCATACAAAAGATCGGCTGGCGACCCTGATTACGACATTAATTTCATCGATATTGAAAAACAATTCGGGTGGAGCAATGTCCTCTACCTCAATGATTTAGAGGCCGGAGCCTATGGCGCCATTCAAATTCAACCGCACCAATTAAAAACCATCATCCCCGCGAAAGGAGATTTGTGGAACACTCACAAAGTCCTTATTTCCGTCGGGACTGGCGTTGGCCACGCAGGGATCATGGGCGGAAAAATTCTGCGCACAGCTGGTGGACATTGGCTTCCAATAACGGTTACTGATGAACAGCGCAATCTTGAAAAATTCCTCACGGACAATAAAGACCGCGTAGAATCCACCATCATGGAAGATTTTATTTCGGGGCGTGGTCTTCGGACAATAACGCATTACGTCTCAGGCAAACCCAACGATCATTTATCACCAACAGAGTTCATGGCGGAGCTCACAAACCATCCTGATGCCATTCGCCTGTTTTTTGAAATGCTTGGGCTGTATGCCCATACTTTGGTCAGTGTCATGGGATTTTATGGCGGCGTTTATTTAACTGGCGGTGTGATTGATAATTTAATCAAAAATAACCTTACACAATGGAATTCATTTCATGRGTTCTTTATCCCACCTGTGGTTTCAAGCGTTGATACACGCCTTAATAGCTGTGCCATTTCATACCTCTTGCATGATGAACTCCCTCTTCTTGGGCTAACCGCGGGTCATGATAATGTCGCCTAGCTGTTACCTCACAATCGACGACTCTCCATCCATTCATACAGATGAGATGACTGATTTTTTAATCGAGAAAGATATTCCTGCCCTTCTTYTTTGCCGCGGTGATTTGATCGAAAAAAAACCTTCCTCCATCATCCGCGCGATCAAAAAGGGATTCGTCATTGGCAACCATTCTTACGCACATAAACCATTTGGAGACCTAACATTTGACGAGGCCATCGCAGATATCGAAAAATGTGAATCACTCATCGATGAATGCTATACCTCCGCGGGGATTCCAAAACACGGGAATTACTTTCGGTTTCCCTATCTAGATCGCGGAAATGGAGACCGTGTTGAGCGCCATTTTGAAAATGTGTCCGATGTTGATATAAACGCCGACGAAAAAGTCGCGCGCATTCAATCTTATTTAAAAGACAACGGATACGGTCAACCGTTTCAAACCACCCACCCTCTTTATAAAAATGCCTCCATTGCGAACGCGGCGGATTGCCTGATGACATACTCATCCTTTGATTGGATGTTAACAACGCGTCATAAAGGAAATTGGCCCTATACATCGATTGAGAACCTAACCGCGCGCATTGATAATGACGCCGCCCTTCAATCATCGAATGGCAATATTTTAATCCTTCATGATCAAGAAGAAATCCTGCCTGTTTTCAAATCTCTTATTGACCATATGATCTCAAAAGGATATCTATTTTTAGACGTTCAATAATTCAAACAACACACCAAAACAGGAAGAAATTTGTATGAAACTCGAACAAAAATACATCCGTTTAATGGCTGATTATGGTGCCTCTGGCGACCTTGCTTTCTCCGAAGTCGAAGACCGCCTTCACAACCAAATCAAACCTATTCAAGCCGCAAAATTCGAAGATGGCGTTTTCCTGGATTATAAATTAGAGGTCACACCAGTGCGCGCATTTAGCAGCGTTGAAAACGCATTCCTCACGGCTCAATTGGCGATTAACTCCCCTCTTGGCTCTGATTACATCGTTTACAATAACGTTGCCCCGCGCAAAGACGACTTAACGGCACGTCAAAAAAATGCAGGTGAGCCATTCATTTATTTGAAACTTAAAAATGGCGTTCAAGTCATCACCGTAAATAGCGGATATAGCGCGACTTTATTAAAACCATTTGCCGATGAAATTAAAATTGTAAAAGTCGACAATGACAAAACACAGTTCCGTTCACGCGATAACTACCCTAAAATTTTGGGCGCCGTGATGCGTGAAGATTGGTCCATTTTGGGCGATGACGCATTTGACGCCGTTCCGGATGACTTCCCCACGCACACAATTGTGTACAATGACGGGTACGGAAATTTAAAAACAACCGTTCCTGTGTCCGAAATCGAAGCCCACAAAGGCGAACGCCGCACCGTTATGATTAACGGACGCATTCAATATGTCACAGTTGGCGAAGGAATTTTTAGTGTTCGTGACGGTGAATTTTGTCTGGCCAAAGGCTCAAGCGGCTGGGAAATGCCCGATGGATCACGGTTTGACTTTGTCGAACTTGTAAAACGTGGTGGATCGGCCTATGCCGAATTTGCAAAACCACCTGCGGGATTAAAGGTAAAATTCCCAGATWGCGAAAAAGACTAAAAACGCACTTGCGTTTCCATTTGAGAGAGGGTAAAACTTCTCTCAACCCCGCGGGTGTAGCTCAATGGTAGAGCCCCAGCCTTCCAAGCTGGTTGTGCGGGTTCGATCCCCGTCACCCGCTCCAAAGACCTCTTCGCACACATTCATCATCATTCATATTTAACCGCGTAACCTTTGTGAAGCTGTGTGGTTTTAATTCGTCGGTTTCAGGCCTGGTAGTGTTCCTGCAGATGGTGCGACCTGTACAGGCTTTTGCACTTGCGGTACACTCTGCCCGTGTGTATCTGGACGCGTTGGATTCACTAGTTCTTTTACATTCCCACGGAAATCTATATCAGGAATAAAACCTTGAGGGTTGAATGCTATACGAGTTTGATACTCGCTGACATTGGCTGGCTCTGTTTGCAAAACAAAAAAAGTTACGTTATCTGAGCGACCAAGAAAGTGCTTCCTGTGATCAGCCTCTCCATGCTTACAGGTTACATCTAGTTTATTTTTCGCAGAATCAACTTCTATACTGCATCGCCCTTGCACAGTTGCAAAGAAGTGCCCCGTTATACCATTGTAAAAAACAATTTCTCTTTGAATTTCAAAATTATCAGCTGCTGTAGATAGATTGCGGGAGACTACACTTGCTGCATTCTCACAAGCAGATAAACCGAGCATAGCAACACCTGCGGCCGCGCCTGCGCCAATTTTTTTCCAGTTAGCCGGGATATTAAATTTAGTTTTCGCTGTGTTTTTCATCTTGGCATTCCTTTTTCTTGAGTATTTAAATTCAAAAAAACAATTACATAAAACAAAACAAAAGTCAATAAAAAAGCATTTTGGCGGAGTAACTTCGGCCTATCACCGCTCCATTTTTTTCTCTTTTATAAATTATTTAAGATTATGAATTAATCAAACAGAACCGACACAGAACGGCTGTCATGGATACGCGCGATGGTTTCACCGATAAAATCCGCGACGCTCACTTGTTTGATATTTTCAGAGAGTTTAACGGCCTCTGTCGCCGCGATTGTATCCGTGATCATCATTTGTTTGATCKGTGATGCCGCAATACGGGCAACCGCGCCGCCCGACAAAACACCGTGACATAAATAGGCGTGCACCTCTGTCGCCCCATTGGCAATTAAGGCCGTTGCCGCGTTGCATAACGTCCCGCCGCTATCGACCATATCATCAACCAACACGCATGTTTTGCCAGTCACATCGCCAATCACGTTCATGACTTCGGATACGCCCGCCTTTTCGCGGCGTTTATCAATAATCGCCAAATCACAATTGAGTTTTTTCGCGAAATTACGCGCGCGCACAACACCACCAACATCAGGGGATGTGATGATAATTTCATTCTTTTTCGCTAATTCCTTCATATGAGGCAGCAAAATCGGTGAGCAGATCAAATTATCAAGCGGAATATCAAAAAACCCTTGAATTTGTCCTGCATGTAATTCCATCGTTAACACGCGGTCTGCGCCCGCGGTTTCGATTAAGTTTGCAACCAAACGCGCTGAAATCGGTGTTCTCGGTCCTGACTTTCGGTCCTGACGCGCATATCCAAAATAAGGCATAACCGCCGTGATACGCCTTGCCGAGGCGCGTTTTAACGCATCAATTGTAACCAAAAGCTCCATCAAATTATCATTTGACGGGTATGAAGTGGATTGAATAACAAAAACATCCTCACCGCGAATATTTTCATGAATTTCCGCAAAGACTTCCATATCGGAAAAACGGCGGATACTGGCCTTTGTCAGGGGCATTTTAAGGTATTTAGAAATGGCCTCGGCCAAGGGGCGGTTCGAATTACAAGCGATGAGTTTCATGAATCTGCCGTCTCTTTTTGTTGTCTGTGTATATTGGTATAAATGACAGAGCGAATCACAAAAATCAACCGTTAATCATAGTTGCCGACAGGTTTCTGTCTTTTGACGTCGCGCCGCCGCGATGAGAATGATAATTTTCATCCGTTAATGTATCAATATTCGACACTTCAACATCCCTAACACTCGCCAAAGACAGACGAAAAACACAATAAGATTTCAGGTCAAACAGCAATTTTTCATCATTTTTCTTGCTAAAGAACTCTATCGCCTCGGGATGAGCCTCAACAAACGGTTTTTCAAACCCTTTTGAAACCTCATAAGACCCCTGCGCAATGCATGGCCCAATAAACGCCTGAATGGTCGAAGGGTCGCAATCCATCGCGGAAACAGTGTTTTCAACTATGCCGTTCACCGCCCCCTGCCACCCGGCATGGATAATGGCCACGACGCCGTCTCCTATCAATATAATCGGCGCACAATCCGCCGTAATAACACCAATGGGGATGTTGGGCGTCCGTGTAACCAGTGCATCCGCCTCCACCCATTGACCATCCGCAAATGGGCGGTCAATCACCACACATGCCGCAGAATGCGTTTGTTTCACACGCACGGCATGCGACATCCCGAAGACAACATCGTCTAGGGCTGTTTTTCGATCAAAAAACTGATACTGATAGGGTGTGTTAAAACTTGACATTTTTCACTATGTAAACTATAATTGGGTGATATAAATAAAGGATATCAGATATGAGTAAAATCGCAAAAAAATTAATTGGGCCCGCCGTTGCCCTTTCGACTCTCTTTAACGCTGGTGCGGCCTTTGCTTATGATACCACGACATTAGAAACGGCTAAACTTCCAAAATCAAACGTGATAGAAGGGTTTTTGAGCAGTTTTGAGCATAAAGGAACTGATTTTGACGCATCCAGCCTTCGAATGCAGGTTGTAACGCCAAACCAATCCAAACCTAACTTGATTTGTATGGATAACAACAAAGACGGTAAGATTGATATAGAAGAAAAATTTTCCGAAAAGGGTGCAATGTTACAATTTCACTCTACCCTCACAGGCACTGTTGAATGGACTCCCGTTAAAAACTCCAATCAAGTCTATAAGATCGCAAAAGACAAAGAAATCGGCATGACATGGGGCGTTATTTGGGAAAACATCGATACTGTTTCAGCCGTTATTGCAAAAGACGGGAACAATATTCTTGTTAACAAACAAATCCCAAGCTTTGGACAAGCAAGCGAATATGTTTTAGGCAAAGACGGGAAACCTGTTGTTGAAAAAAGAAGCGCTGACGGGGACTTTAATATTTACAAAAAACAACCTGTTCCAACATATAGCCCTTGCCCTGGCGGCGGGCGTTACTAATCTTTCTTAATGCCTTGGCGGAAACCAGCAGGGAAGAAAACATATCCATCGGCGGTAAAATCACGATAATAGCCTTGTTTATGTGATGCATATTGCGCCGGAAAATCAAATGATTTCACCATATTCATGAAGACAGGATGCCAACGACCAAAGGCTTGTTGCATGGCCTCGCAATGAAAAATCGTTTCCAACCCATTCATGTATCCACCAAATTGTATGGATTGCATTTGAATTTTTTGTCCGTTCCAATCCTTTATGTATTGAGCCACAGCAACCGTTGCCGCGCCTTTACCAAGGCCACCAATATTTTGATATCCGACAAGGCGGACATCATCATATTCAAGACGTCCATCAAGGAATTGTTGCGCGGCCTTTGTGTCCTGAACGAACGCGGCGACCTTATGTTGTGCCTTTGCCGGGACATATAAAAAACGGCCATCTTTATTCGCAAATACACGGCATGCGGCGTGGTCTTGCCCTTGTGGAGCAAGAACATAAAGGCGCAAATCATCCGGCGTTTGCGTTTGACGCATCCAATTATCAGGGAAAGCAACCGTGATGTCGTATTTCGAATCTGTCCATACGAACACTTCGGCGCGCACGGGCATGGCAATTAAAAGGAGGAATAACGCTATAAAATATCTCATATGTATTTGTACCATATTTCTATGCCTTCAAAAAACCCATAATATCC
>NVSI01000081.1 GCA_002401195.1 Alphaproteobacteria bacterium | reverse complement strand
GAAGACATTGCCGATACTAAAATCCGTGATGAGGCCTTGCGTGATGCGTCGCTCTCTTATGGTGCGCGCGCTGGATTGGCGAAACGCACATGGGATATTCGGACGACATTGAAAACACGCGAAGCGTATATGGACAAAATCTATGATTTCAAACGCCTTTTGATTCCGGCGTCCTCTGGTTTGTTGATCGAACCACCCATTATTTCCGAAGGCTCGAACGCGACATTAATCGAACAAGGTGGTCAATTGGCGGCCGTGGCCGACCGTATTTTTAATATTAGCCGTAATGCACGTATTGTTTCATCACCGCGTAATTGGCGCGCTTATTTGGAACGCGAATGGGGTGAAGTAAAATTACCGCCTGCTGTATTACTTCCTAAAAACGATCATGAACGCGCTGTCTGGGCGAAAAACATGGCCGTAGGATGGGCGGAGGGCACAGACCAAGCCGACGAAATTTTTCAGGCGGACTTAAACAAACTGGCGGCGGATTATACGGGTATGATCAGGTATCGTAAATTATTGGCGCAAGGGATTGTATCCGCGCCATACGCCTTGCAAATTGATCGCGGTGTAACGGGTGGTGGGTCTGAAATGCGTGTGGGTGATCGCGCGCTTCAAATTACAGGTCCTTCACAATTGAGAACGGAGGCCTTTGAATGGCAAGCCGTACCCCGATAAGCCTTTTAAAAGGTGAGAATAACGCCGCCGAGACATGGCCAGACGAGCCGATCCGTTTTCTGGAGGAGCATGTCGATCCATTCCTTTTATGGTGTATTACTAAAAATTCATCCGATGTAACGATCCAGTCGGATCGCGTTGTGTATAATGAAATTAACGGAAAACTTTATCCAGGAACGTACCGTCCTTTGGATAGTGCGGATATGGCCGTTTTCTTAACCAAAATTTATGGACCAGAGGCCACGGCGCGCCTTGCTTCTGCGGATGATCTTGATTTATCCTATGAAATTCGTCCCGATCGTTACAGCCGTTCACGGTTTCGTGTGAATATTACGGCGATCTTATCAAAGGGCCGTGACGCTGCGCAAATTACAATGCGTGTTTTACCAGCGGAGCCGCCAACGATGGCTCAATTAGGCGTGGAAGCGGACATTATTAATAATTTTGCGCCGCGCCAAGGTATGGTTGTGATTACAGGGCCAACGGGGTCTGGTAAGACGACATTATTGGCCGCGGGTATCCGTATGTTGCTGGAAAGTAAGCATGGGGCGGGTAAAATCCTGACATACGAATCGCCGATTGAATATGTGTATGATGCGATTAAAACGCCGCACGCGCTGATTGCTCAAACTGAAATCCCGCGTCACTTGCCAACATTTGCACGCGGAGTGCGGAACGCATTGCGTCGTAAGCCTGAGATTATTTTAGTGGGTGAATCGCGTGATCGCGAAACGATTAACGCCTCGATTGAGGCCGGGCAAACAGGTCATACTGTTTATACAACCACGCACACGATCGGTGTGGCGGCAACGATTCGCCGTATGATTGCGACCTTTGAACCCGAAGAACGCGCAGAGCGTGCCTATGCCTTGATGGAAACGATGCGTATGATCGTGACGCAGGCTCTTGTCCCCCGTATTGGTGGTGGACGTTTAGGGGTGCGTGAATGGATGAGATTTGACGATATCGTGCGTGAGAAATTACTGGATATGGACTTTAACGAGTGGAGTTCAGAGATTCAGCGTATGATCGAACGATACGGCCAAACGATGGCTAAATCGGCAACAATTGCGTACGAAGACGGCCTGATTGAACGCCGCCCATACCTCATGTTGACCCAAGCGGGTGGCGCTTCGGGTTAAAACATGTGGCTGATCGGCATAAAACCCTTTTATTTCCTTGCGTCCTTGTTTATAAAAATGAGGATATAAATAAGGATAAAAAATATGACACATCAATATCGTTCTCACCATTGTGCCCAACTCCGCAAGGAAAATGTTGGCGAAACCGTTCGTCTTTCTGGATGGATACACCGTAAACGTGACCATGGTGGGTTGTTGTTCATTGACCTTCGCGACACGCATGGCCTGACGCAATGTGTAATTGATACTGATCATGCCCAGTTTGCAGAGGTCGAGAGATGGCGCGTTGAAAGTGTCGTGACTATTGATGGAACTGTCATTGCACGGTCTGACCAGACAACAAATGATAAATTACCAACGGGTGCGATTGAAATTGGTATTCAATCGGTAACATTACAATCTGCGGCGGCCACATTGCCGTTTCAGGTTTCTGTTGATGATGATGCGGGTGAAGATTTGCGCCTTCGCTATCGTTATCTTGATTTACGCCGCGCCGCAATGCACCGCAAAATTCGGTTGCGGAATAATGTGATAACATCGATGCGTCGCCGTATGACCGAACAAGATTTCCAAGAATTTCAAACACCAATTTTAACGGCCTCTTCACCAGAGGGCGCGCGTGACTATTTGGTTCCATCACGCCTGCACCCGGGTCATTTTTATGCCCTGCCACAGGCACCGCAACAATTTAAACAATTAWTGATGATGTCTGGGTTTGATAAATATTTCCAAGTCGCACCGTGTTTTCGTGATGAAGACGGCCGCGCGGATCGTTTGGCCGAATTTTATCAATTGGATGTTGAGATGTCTTTTGTTTCTCAGGACGATATATTCAACACGATGCAGCCCGTGATCGAAGGCATTTTTGAAGAATTTAACGATTTCACAGGTACGGCGCATAAGGTCGAATGGATGCCACATATCACATACGCCGATGCGATGTTGAAATATGGATCGGATAAGCCAGACTTGCGAAATCCATTGGAAATCGTGGATGTTACATCCGTCTTCGCCCGCGATGATGTTGAATTCAAAGCGTTTAAAAGCGTCATTGAAAAAGGCGGCGTTGTTCGCGCGATTAAGGCGCCAGCCGTGGGTGATAAGCCCCGTTCGTTCTTTGATAAACTCAATACATGGGCGCAAGGCGAAGGCGCGTTTGGTATGGGGTATGTTACTTTTGCTGATGGCGCAGGAAAAGGCCCTATCGCGAAATTTATTCCGGATGAGGCTCAAACGGCTCTACGTGAATTAATCGGCGCCGTTGATGGTGATGCAGTATTCTTTACGTGCGATAATGTGTCTGTCGCGACGAAAATGGCTGGAAAGGCGCGCGATGCAATTTGTGACGCCATGGATATCAGAGAGTCTGGTGTATTTAAATTCGCATGGATCATTGATTTCCCAATGTATGAACGGAACGAAGAAACAGGAAAGATCGATTTCTCTCATAACCCATTTTCAATGCCACAAGGCGGCGCCGACGATTTGAAGGACGAAGACAACCTCGAAAACGTCCTTGCATTCCAATATGATTGTGTGTGCAACGGTTTTGAATTGGCCTCTGGCGCGATCCGTAACCACCGCCCTGAAATCATGGAACGCGCCTTTAATTTGGCGGGGTATGATAACAGCGTTTTGGAAGAAAAATTTGGCGGAATGCTTAACGCTATGAAATTTGGTGCCCCTCCACATGGTGGATGTGCGTTCGGAATTGACCGTATTATCATGTTGCTCGCGGCCGAGCCGAATTTGCGCGAGGTTTATGCCTTTGTGATGAATGGTCAGTATAAAGACGAAATGATGTGCGCACCAAGCATGCCAGACGAGGCACAATTAAAGGATTTACACCTGAAATTGAACATGCCAAAAGAGTTTGTTAAAAAGGACGAAGCGGCGTAAATTTGACATTTTGGTGAGTTTTCCCTATATTGGTTTTCAAATCAATAAAAAAGAATAGGGAAAATTCATATGAACACATCAAAAATCAAAACCATTTTCGCGGCACTGGCCGTTGTAATTCCACTTGGAACGGTTACGGCCAACGCCGCAGATCGGGACATTGGATCGGTGGTCACTGTGAAAAAATTCATCGGTGCGGATCACACAATCAAAATTACCGCTTTCGAAGATCCTAAAATTAATGGTGTAACATGTTTTTTAAGTCGCCCAGTGACAGGCGGCATTTCCGGTTCTTTTGGAATTGCAGAAGATAAATCAGATGCAAGTGTGGCATGCCGTCAAACGGGGCCTATCAAATTTGTAAAAGCCATAGGCCAAGGCCCACAGGGTGAAGAAGTATTTAATGAAGATCGTTCGATTTTCTTTAAAGAGCTTCAGGTCACTCGGTTTTTTGATAAAGTCAGTAACTCCCTTGTTTATTTAACGTGGAGCGACAAACTTATCGAAGGATCACCGAAAAATTCGTTGTCGGCGGTGACGATGATGCCTTGGGGCACAAAATTACCTGAGGCTCCTAAATTTATTAAATAGTCTTTGGCGTAAAGAAATCCTTCACAGGGGTTTTATAGATCTGGGATAATTCCCACAGGCGGCCTGCGCTGATGCGGTTGCTCGCGCTCTCGTATTTTTGAAGTTGTTGGTACGCAATCCCCATCTTGGCGGACACATATTTTAAAGACAGTGATCTCCGCGCCCGCGCGTTTTTTATATTGCGAGCGATGATTGTATCGATGGGTGATATTTTCTTCATGAATTTACCGTTTTGGGTTATTTTATCTATAATGGTTATATTTAACCAAATCGTCAATGGATTTTTGGTTTTAAATGGTGCATGATGGTGTCCATGGATAATCGCATTAAAAAATTACGCAAAGATCACGGTATGACATTGGCTCAATTGGCTGAAAAAACGGGATCGACACCTCAACAAATTGGCCGCCTTGAAAAGGGTGAGCGCCGTTTAACGACGGATTGGATGGAACGTATCGCCCATGCGATGGATGTCCCTGTCGAGGATTTAATGTCCGACAGCCATGGTGAGCGCGTCGTTATTCCTGAAATCAATGTGAATACAATTGTAGGTAGAGATGGCATCGGGGGCACCTCATCTGGCGTGGCCGAGGCGGAAAACGTGTTGTCGGAATGGTCTCTGCCGAAACAATTATTGGCAAACCAAGTCGGCAGCGATAGCACAATGCGCATTATTCAGGTCATGGGTGATTCCATGCAACCCGAATTTAACCCAGGCGACCGCGTCATGGTGAATACGGCGGATCGAACGCCGTCTCCTCCTGGTGTTTTTGTGTTGTGGGATGGGTTTGGTTTGATTATTAAAAGATGTGAAATGGTTCCACATTCGACCCCTGCGCGCGCGATTTTATCATCGGCGAACGATCAATATTCCACATACGAGATGGTGGTTTCAGAATTGGATATTCAAGGGCGTGTTGTTGGCAAATGGCAATGGACTTAAAAAGTTAAGTCGAGCCTCGTTTAGCGATTTAGGCCTTTGGCCTTTTTGGCGTCATACATTTTTTGATCGGCCGCAGCCTTTTTTTGATCAAAATTATCGCCATTTTTAAATGGTTCTGCGCCGATGCTGGCGTTAATTTTTATCGATACATCGGTTCCATTATGGGCGCGTTCAATTGAAAGAGCATTAAATATGTTTTGAATGTCTATCGCGCGGGATTTTGCCTTTGTGCCTTCTATGATCACGACGAACTCATCACCGCCAATGCGGGCAACAATATCATTATCACGGCAATGGCGTGAGAGGGCGTTTGCCACGGCCTTAAGGGCCTTGTCGCCTGCTTCGTGACCGAATGTATCGTTAATGGGTTTGAATTTATCAAGGTCGATAAAGATGATTTCGCCGCCCTTTTGATCCATGGTTTTGGAAAAGGCATCAATCATGCCCTTACGATTAAAAATACCGGTTAACTCGTCTGTATTGGCTTGTTTAATGGTATTGCGAAGGTCGACACGTGATTGCGCAAGCGCCTGTTTCAGGTTGGCAATCTGTTGGTGGAGGTCAAGAGTGTTGGCAACGACATCGGTTGAAAGTCTTGGCATGTCTTTGTTCGGATAATTCATGTTATAAATTTAACATAATTAAACCAATAAAGCAATAAAAAGCCCGGCCTCGGCACTAGGGTTRGGGTAGGGTGCCAAGAACCGGACTTCTGTGGAGATGAGGTTGGCTCCTAGGATCAACCTCATGACGTGCGATCTGCCCATCTGGGATAGGCTTGGGGTTTTGGAGAAAAGGCAAACCGCAAACTGTGTTATTCTTATTTTAATTCAGGCTTTTACGCTCCTCTTTTGCTTTGTACATGCGGGCGTCGGCCTCGCTAAAAATCTTTTCAATCGTGTCGCCTTTTTGGTAACTTTGGATGCCCAGGCTGGCGCGRATAGGAATACGATTTCCTTCCCATTTCAGCGTGAGGCTGTTTAATTTTCGGGCTAGTTTTTGTGCGCGGTCAACGGCGCCAATACGATCTGCATTTGAAAATAGTAAAATAAATTCGTCTCCTCCCATTCGTGCGGCAATATCCATCCGACGAATATGAGCTTGCAAAGTTTGTGCCACAATGCGCAAGGCTTCGTCCCCTGCGGCGTGACCGTATGTGTCGTTAATGGATTTGAAGTTATCCATGTCGATCATGATGACAAGGCCACCGCGGACTTGGTTACGATTTGTACGATCCATTTCTTTTTCAAAGGCATCTAAAAAACCGCGACGATTTGTCAGATTAGTGAGTTCGTCTGTCGTTGCGATACGTTCCAGAGCGTGAATACGGTTTTGACGGCGAATAAGTTCACCTTTGGCGTCGTTTAAATCCCCTTGAAGGTTACGAACGGCGGCTAAGGCGGCCTTTGTAAGGCGCCATAAATTGTTGGCATCACGCATGTCTTCGACGCTCATATCCTGCAACGTATTCAGCACAAGTGTCTGATCCATAGGGTACAAAGAATCCACCATTGTTTTGATGTCTTTTTCCTGTCGCAGTCCGCGGGACGGTCGAAGAGCTATATCTGTTGTCATACCAAAAATCCTTATCGTTTTATTGTTGAAATACACATTGCGAGGACCGTGCCAAAATGTGGATAAATTTCCAAAAAACATCAGATGACGAAGGATGGTAAATGGCGTATTGTGGCTGTATGCGTTTATTTCTAACGATTTTTTGTTTCTTTTTATGTGTGTCTAGTGCGTCTTGGGCGCAATTATTGATCCCTCATGAGGCGCGCTATGACGTCTCATTAATGTCACGCAAGCAAGGCGCGTCGATTCAAAGCATTGAGGGGGCATTGGATTTCTCTTTGAACGCTAACTGTCATGCGTGGCTCACAAATTATACATCTGATATGACGTATCATTACAGTGAAGGCGTTGTAAAATCGATCGAAAGTAAATTTTCTGCGTTTGAAGATTGGAAGGGAGAATCTCTTGATTATGCCATGCGCCGCTATGAAAATGATCATTTGGTCGAAAGCCTGCGTTTCTGCAGTGGTTTTGTCATGTGTGTAGCTTTCTCCAGCGGATTTTCCTTCTACGATACGCTCCCCAAAATCAACAG
>NVSI01000080.1 GCA_002401195.1 Alphaproteobacteria bacterium | reverse complement strand
AAATATCATTATCAAGACCGCCCCAAATAATGTCATCGCCATATCCGCCATTAAGGATGTCTGTTCCTGCATCGCCATAGATTGTGTCATTGTCATTTCCACCATTAATGCGGTCATTGCCGTCACCACCGCGCAAGGTGTCATTGCCGTCTTGGCCAAATATACGTTCATCGCCGGCCATGCCTGATACGTCATCATTTCCGTACCCGCCGTAAATAATATCGTTTCCTATGCCGCCGTTAATTGTGTCGTCGCCGTTTTCACCGTGAATGAAATCATTCCCATCGCCGCCGTTGACTGTATCATTTTCGCCGCCTGCGTAAATCGTATCGGCGCCTGCGTCACCATTGATAATATCAACGCCTTGACCACCAGAGATGAAATCATTCCCGTCACCGCCATTGATTGTATCAGTGCCATATCCACCATAGAGGCGATCATGGTTTGCGCCGCCATTGAGGATGTCTGTGTCATTTCCACCATATAAATAATCAATCCCCGCACCGCCATTGAGGATATCGTTTCCACCCTGACCATACATAATGGATGAGCCGATAATGTTGGTTAGAATATCATTGCCCGCACCCGCATAAACGCGGGCCAAAACGTTTACCGCACCTGCGATTGTGACTGTGTCTGCGCCTGCGCCGGAACTCACGTCAAAAATTTGTTGTGATAGCCCTGCATCGGATAAAAGAACGCTGATTTCATCATCGCCGCCGGCTGTGTAAATAATTCCATTGGCTGTGTCTGCAACGGTTGCCGAGACATCGCCAGCGTTCGTCAGGCTGATGACGGAATTTGCAAAACCATATAAAGCGACATTGGTTAAATTTGCATCAATCACGCGGGCGAAATCTAGATCGTTCCCCGAAACATCGCGGTTTGTGATTGTCATGCTGGATCCGGAATGTTCAACAATGCCCCATGCCGTATTTTCGCCGTCAAAACCAAGCTCGTCGCCTGTGTAATTCGTTGTCCCAGCGGTCGAATTTGCAAGTTTTCTATAGGTCGATGTCGATGAATCGCCAAACATAATTTGTACGGCTCCGACGCTTAATGTGTCTGCGATTTGTGCGTGAGTGTACGTCACGCCGTTAAAATTATACGTCTCTATGTTTGAGGCTGTATCCATGTCCCCTGTTGCAATGTTTTCAAGTGTAAGTGTTGATGCGTTGACGATCGATATATCAAAATCAGAAAAATCAAGCGCGTAATGAAGCGTGTCTACGCCGTCGCCGCCATCGATTGTATCATCGCCCGAGCTTCCGTACAGGTGATCGTTTCCTGCATTTCCGTTGATTATGTTATCGACCGCGTTCCCGTAAATTGTGTCTGTTCCGCTTCCGCCGATTGCATTTTCAATCAAGGCGCCATACGCAATAGAAAGGTTTCCCGTCCCGCCGCCAACATTTGAAAATGTTCCCGCGTTGAGGTTAAGGATTTGTGTGCTTGACCATCCAGACAGGTCAATTGTGTCGTTTCCTGCGCCATCCCAGATGGACACAACGGGAACGGTGTTGATTGTGAAATCATACTGATCGCGCCCTGCATCGGCGTTAAATCCGTATGTTGTGTCGYCAGAGCGAATGGAATAATTCGCACCATAAATTTGTTGGATCGCGTAAATATCCATCAACATGGGCGTTGATGCGTATTCGCCTTGGTGGTTTGCACCTGTTYCCGAGGCGTTAAAGTAAGACATCACGCTATATTGGCGTGAATCGTTGGTAAATATTGCATCCGTCCCATAATCCGCGGATCCGTTGTAATTTCCAGTGTGACCAAGGCCCAGACTGTGCCCGATTTCATGAATGGCGCTGATCATGGCATAATCGCCAAGCTCGTTAAAATTTTGCCAATACCATGGRCTTGTATCAAAAGAAATTGTGTTCGAGGCGATATCGCCGTTGGTATAAACGCCAGACGATGAGTAAGCACGCCCGTCATTACCGACGACAACGCTCATATCTGCGCCGCTGCTCACTTCTGTAAAGGTAATGTCCGCCACATCAGACCAGCTTTCGAACGCCATGCGGAAGCCCTCTTTTTGGTCTGCGCTGTAGCTGTTACTCAGGCTGAATGTAATATTTGTATCCGCCCATGAACGACCGATAGATCCAAAATCGCTCCAAAAACCGTTAATAAGGTAATCGGCGAATTGGTCATTTGTGGCGGTAATGGAGGGCGCATCAAACGCGCCGTCATTGATGGGATCGTTTTCAAGCGTGCTTACGCCATGGGTAGAGGCCTGCATACATGCCGCGCATCCGCACCCTTGTGGTAAATCTGTTGTATTTAGTGATGTGTTGAGAACACTCATAAATTTTTCCGCTCTTTTTAGTAGCCCCTATTTACCTAGAATAAAGTAAATAATTTATGAAGGACTTAAAGATTGATAAAATTCGAACTAATTTATTGTGTTTTAAATTTTTGATAGAGCATCGGAACAAGCGCAAATACGCCYAGCAATGAAATCGCAAGGATCATATGCGGTGATATAAGGTCGGCTGGATTTTCAATCGTGCCCAATTGACGTCCAACATTCACATAGACAATAGTGCCGGGCAGGATCCCAATAAACGTCGTGATTATATATGTGGATGTTCGTACGTTAAAAAGCGCGGGCAGGATGTTAATCAGGAAAAATGGAAAAAGTGGCACAAGACGCAGGAATAAAAGATACGAAAACGCATTTGTTTCCATGTCTTTTTCCACGCGTTTATAAAGGCCACCTGCTTTGCTCCGTAATGCCGTTCCGATTGAGCTTTGTGCGACTTTAAAGATGATGGTCGCGCCGATGGTTGCGCAAATGGCCACAATGGCCGATCCGTACACGACACCAAATAAAAATCCACCAATAAAGGTCAAAAGAGACGCAATAGGAAGGGAGAGCGCCGTGGCCGTGATATAAACAAGCCCGAAAATGACAAGACTTTGAATGTGGTGATCCGCGACATAGGCCAAAAGATCACTTTTATGAGTTTGGAAATTTTCCAAAGTCGTATATTGCCCAAGACCGCTGAGCCAAAACCCAGTGACAAGTAATCCGATAATAATAAGGGGGATCCATTTTTTCATGCGTAAACYCTCTTTTCCTTTTGGGCGCCTTGCGCTATTGTGCTTCTTATCATGACAATCGGCAATGTTCTTATGTGGTATTTAATGCGTGAATTTTTTACAAAATTCATGCTGTTTGCTGTCATCCTTTTGGGCGTGGTGTATTTGTTTGATACGGTTGAACTTATTCGCAGGTCTTCTGGACATGATATGATTGGTCTTTCGGGTATTTTCCTTCTTGCGCTTTATAAACTGCCTGATGTGGGGCAACAAATTTTACCCTTCATAGTATTATTCACGACTATGGCAACATTATGGGGGCTGTCGCAACGTAAAGAGTTGGAATCCATTCGTGCGGCGGGGCTGTCTGTATGGCAATTTATGTTGCCGATGATTACTGTGACCTTCCTTTTGGGGCTTTTATATCTCTCGGTCTTGCATCCATTGACGGCCGCCGCGATGAGCCGTTATACGAATTTAGAGAATTTTTATTTCGGAGATGGGGCGTCCACTGTATCCGTTTTGGATGATGGGTTGTGGCTTCGCCAAGAAGACAGTACGGGAAGTTTCATCTTAAAGGCAGATTCATTGGATGCATCAAATTGGACAATGCGTGATGTTACGGTTTTCTTTTTTGATGCGAATGATGATCACACACAAAGGATTGATGCGACCGAGGCTTCGCTCCGGGCGAATGAATGGGTCTTTAAAAATGCGGAACTTTATAAAGCGGGTGAGAAATCAGCCATTTTGCCAGAGCTTAGGCTCTCCACAAGTTTAACTTCGGAAAGCATTGCCGAAAGTTTTTCTGATCCTCAAACAATTTCTTTTTGGCGTCTTCCGCATTTTATAAACGCTCTTGAAAATACAGGTCTCGATACGACGAGTATGATTATTTATTATCAATCGCTTCTTGTTTTGCCCTTACTTCTTTTATCCATGGTGTGTTTGGCGGCAGCAACATCCCTTAAAACATCGCGGCAGGCAAGACTTTTGCCCGTTGTTGCAAGCGGCCTTAGTSTTGGATTTATTGTGTTTTTCTTTTCTGGTTTCTTGCGTGCGCTTGGCGCTGGGCATGAAATACCCATCATTATGGCGATCTGGTCGCCGCCGATTATTATTATCTTTTGCGCTTTGGCAACATTGATTGCATTGGAAGACGGATAAGCAGACAAAATCAATTGACGCTGATTTAGAAAACGTTAAACTTTGGGGAGTAATTTAAATGCGTATAAACGCTTTAGGGAATTTAAGACATGAATAAACTTTTTCAAACAACACTTATGGCAGGGGCCTTGTTTTTGGCCTCATGTTCTTCATCGAATCATATCGAGGGAGAGGTTTATGACCCATTAGAACCGTATAACCGCGCTATTTTTACCTTTAACGAAGGCGTGGATTATGTGTTGTTGGACCCAGTAACCGAAGCATACCGCTTTGTTGTGCCGGATGTTTTCCGCGTTGCGATTGATAATTTCCTGGCTCACATTAAATCCCCTGTCTATTTGGCGAATGAATTGCTTCAAGGCGATTTGGATGGCGCAGCCCTTGTGACAAAACGTTTTGTTTTAAACAGTTTCACGGGCTTTGGTGGCATTGTTGATACGGCGTCTTGGGAAGGCATGACATACGAAGCCGAAGATTTCGGTCAAACTCTTGCCTCTTGGGGTGTTGGTTCTGGTCCTTATATTGTTTTCCCGATTTTGGGCCCTTCAAACGCACGTGATGCGGTTGGCCTTGTTGGTGATATGGTGATGGACCCTATCAATTGGTACGTATGGAATAATGATAAAGATGATTTTGGATTGGGCCGTACAATTGCGACTGTCCTCTCAACAAAAGATCAATATCTTGATCTTCAAAAAGACTTAAAGCGTAACAGCCTCGATTACTATGCCGCAACGCGCAGTGTTTGGAATCAACGCCGTCAGGCCTTAATCAACGACATGGGCGACAACGGCGCCGATGCATATGTTGAATACGAATAAGAGTCATGCCAAAAAACGAACTTCACGATCGGAAGAAAAAGAAAAACTACGCTGTCCTTGCATGTATCGCAGGGTTCATCGTTGTTATTTGGGCCATCACGATGATTAAAATGGGCCTGCAATAAATTTGAGAAAAGGCCTTTTTAACGGATGGATACACAACAAAAAACAATCATGATTACGGGTGCAACGGGCGGTTTCGGAACGGCCTTGGCGCAAAAATTTGCAAGCGATGGATGGAGCTTGATTTTACAAGCGCGCTCTGCTGACAAGGCAAAGACACTGATCGCGTCCCTTCCGTCCTCTACAAAATATCATGTTTTTATGGCGGATGTGACCGATCGTGATGCGGTTGTTTCGGCATTCAAAAACCTGCCTGATGATTTTAAAAACATTGATGTTCTGGTGAATAATGCCGGCCTTGCGCTGGGGCTTTCGCCATCACACAAATGCGATATGGATGATTGGGATATGATGATTGATGTGAATGCAAAAGCGTTAACATTCATGACCCGTCAGGTTCTGCCAAATATGGTTGATCGCGCCGTCGGGCATATTGTAAACATTGGTTCAACCGCGGGAAATTACCCGTATCCAGGTGGTAATGTTTATTGCGCGTCAAAGGCGTTTGTAAAACAATTTTCATTGGCATTGCGCGCGGATTTACATGGAACGAACGTTCGCGTTAGTAACATTGAGCCTGGCGCGGCGGAAACGAATTTCTCTCTTGTGCGCTTTAAAGGCGACAAGGATAAGGCGTCTTCGGTTTATGCGGATACAAAAATGTTATCGGCCGATGATGTTGCAGATGCAATTTTCTGGACGGTGAATTGTCCGCCCCATATGAATGTAAATCGTATGGAAATCATGCCAACGGTGCAATCATTTGCCTCGCACCCGATTGAGCGTTCGAACGGTTAAAGCCCGCCATAGCGTGTGCGTAGGATGTCGGCGTAAACCTCCATTGTGTCTTCGCACATTTTATCTTTTGTGAAATTTTCATGGATATTTTTGATGGCCATTTCGGCTTGGGTTTGGCGTTGTTCGTCGCTCATGCTTAGGGCCTGACGAAGGCATTCAGCCAGCGCATCGCTATCCCCTGTTTCAAAAAGCCATCCCGTTTGTTTGTCCAAAATGGTCTCACAAAACCCCCCTGAATTGGATGCGATAATGGGGCGTCCCATGGCTTGGGCTTCGATTGGGATGCGTCCGAAACCTTCGGGCACTATGGATGGGGCAACAACAATAGAGGATAATGAATAAGCCGAGGGCATGTCAGAACAGCTATCGACGATGCGAACAATGCCAGACAGGTTTTTTTCTGTGATGGTGCTTTCCAATTCGGATTGATATTCGGTTCGCCCTTGATTCGGGCCAACCATGACGCAAAAAATATCGCGTCTTCCTAATTTTTCCAAGGCTTCAATCAAGACATGATGGCCTTTGATCTTGCTAATTCGACCGGGCATTAAAATAAGAGGAACACCATCGGGCACACGCCATTTTTTTTCTAATTTAATCGCGCGTTCGGGGCTGACCAGTTCGGGCTTGAATTTATTCAAATCAACACCGCGTGGAATTGTGACAATGTCGCGTGGATCTGTTTTGAAATTGTCGCGGATATACCCAGCAATGAAATCAGAAATGGCAATCACGCGCTCTCCCTTCATCATGGCGGAGTTATAGAATTTTTTAAACGCATTACCATTGCCCTTATAGGCGGCGTGAACGGTCGTGACATATGTGGCGTTTGTATTGCGACATGCGGCCATGGCGCTCCACGCGGGTGCGCGTGAACGGACATGAACAATATCGACCTCATGCTTTTTAATCAGGCGTTTAATCCGCGCAATATTGCCAAGCATAGTGAGTGGATTTTTTGAATGCACAGGCAGATTAATATGTTCCGATTTAATACGGAGCAAATCAGGAACGCGGCCTCCTCCATTGGATACAACAATGGATCGTGCGCCCGATTTTACAATTTCGGCCGCGATATCAATGCACCCTTGCTCGGCTCCGCCCGTGCCAAGGCTGGGTATAATTTGCATGATGGTGAGTTTTTTTTGCATGTGAGTGTGCTCGCGCTCTTTTTCTTATGATTCTTATGCAGTATAGTGGAAACATGATCGATTATGAAACAGTGAAAGGCCCGAATGGTGAAATAGCCTATGAATGGGTGGATGGAACAACGGATTTACCGCCCATTGTTTTTCTTCATGGATTGAAATCCGATATGGAGGGAAGTAAGGCCGAATATCTGCGCCAATATTGCCTTGAAACGGGGCGCGATTTCCTCCGCTTTGATGTCTTTGCGCACGGAAAATCGGATGGAGATTTTATGGATTTCACAATGGGTAAGGCGGTTGAGGATACGATTTTTATGCTGACCGAAGCTT
>NVSI01000079.1 GCA_002401195.1 Alphaproteobacteria bacterium | reverse complement strand
GATGTGAAATTGCTGCTGGCACCCATAACAATGTGAGCGCCTTCCAGATCGGTTGACGAAAACGGTTGATCCACCCGGATAACATTGCCTTGGGTCGGCCTCCACATCCAAAATATCGTCAGTCACTTGGAATGCCAAGCCCAAATCATGTGCATAGTTTTTTAATGCTTTGCGGTGAACATCGTCGCTTTTTCCAAGGATCGCTCCGGCTTCGCAGGCAAAGGCCATAAGCATTCCTGTTTTAAGGCGTTGAAGGCGTGAAATGGTGCCTGCATCGAATTCTTCTGTCTCGCCGATAAGGTCAAGCATTTGCCCACCGCACATGCCGTGTCCACCGGCGGATTTCGCCATTTCGGATACAAGGTGACATCGAACGCGTGGATCTTCGTGCGTTTGGCTGTCTGATAAAATTTCAAACCCAAGCGCTTGAAGGGCGTCACCCGCTAAAATCGCTGTCGCCTCGTCAAATTTACGATGAACGGATGGTTGTCCACGGCGTATGTCTGAATTATCCATCGCGGGAAGGTCGTCATGCACAAGGGAGTAACAATGAACAAATTCCAAAGCGGAGGCCACGCGGCGGGCGCGGGCAGGGTCAACGTTAAAAAGGGCGGCAGATTGCATCACCAAAAACGGACGCAGGCGTTTTCCGCCCCCTAATGTCCCGTAACGCATAGCGTCATATAAATAGGCCTCGGCCTGTTCTGATTCAGGAAGCAAACGTTCCATTGTTTTGGATACGGATGCGGCAACATCATCAATGGCGGCTTGAAGTTTTGGATCGGTGGCTTCGCGAGGTGACGGCATTAATGATGTTCCTTTTTTATTTTTTATTCAGTGTCGAATGGTTCAAGGCCCTGTGGGGCGCCTTTATCATCCAATGTGATTTTTTCAATTTTTAAACGCGCATCGGAGAGGCGTTTTTCACAATGTTTTTTAAGAGCAACCCCGCGTTCATAGGCGGTAATGGACTCATCCAATTTTGTCTGACCTGTTTCAAGGTTGCGGACAATGGTTTCAAGCTCGGTCAGAGCGTCTTCGAAAGAGAGAGTGTCAATTTTTACGTTCGTCATGATGGGGATGATACTACCTGATTTACGCGTGTGTCGACAAGGCTTTTAAATGCGCATGAACGCTTGTTGCAAGAGTGTCAATATTATACCCACCTTCAAGAAGGGAAACCATTTTCGGGCAGATGGGTTTAAAGGTCTGGACAACCCATGCGAAATCTTCGTGCCTGAGATTTAAACCGCCAAGAGGGTCGCTTTCATGTGCGTCAAAACCCGCCGAAAAAATAATGAGTTCTGGTGCGAATTTTTCAGCAAAGGGTTTCGTTATGTCGGTGATTGCCTTTCGAAAATCATCGGAACCTGCGCCTTCATTTAAAAGGGCATTTGAAATATTGCTATCGCTTTCATGACCTGTATGCGGCCAAAATTCCTGATGCGTTGAGGCATAGGCAATATCATGATGACCGTCTTTGACGCGTCGTCTGACAAGGTCTTCTGTCCCGTTGCCATGATGGACATCAAAGTCAATAATCAATGTTCGTACGCCCGCATGACGCGCGGCAATAAAGGCGTTATTAAACAGGCAAAACCCCATCGGGGTTTCATATAAGGCATGATGCCCAGGGGGGCGAATGGCGGCAAAGGCGGTTTGTGCATCCTCGTTTATCACGGCGTCAATGGCCATGCATGATGCGCCGATGGCCAATAGCGCGATGTCAAAGCTGTCCGAGCAAAGATTCGTATCATGATCAAGGGCGTGATACCCCTCAAAGGGCGTTTTGTCCAAAATCATATCAGCATAAGATTGAGGGTGCGCCAAAAGAATTTTTTCTTCATCCGCAGGGTAGGCACGTTCCTGATCATCAGAGAAGTCACGGTCAATCATCGCGTTAATGGCACGGATGCGTGCAGGGCATTCGGGGTGCCCTTCGCCGGTATCGTGTTTTTCAAAATCCGGATGTGTAAAAATCATTAAAGGTTTCATTCGATCTAAATTACGATAGGGTGAAGGAATGAACAAGCCGATTTTTGATATAAAGGGAAAACGGGTTTGGAWTGCGGGTTCTCGTGGACTTGTCGGATCTGCGTGCCATCAAAAGTTTCAATTCGAAAATTGTGAAATTATCTCCGACCCTCACCGTGATGAATTGGATTTACGGGCTGCTGATGGGGTCGATGCGTTTATAAAAAATCAAAAACCAGATGTGATTATTTTGGCGGCGGCAAAGGTCGGCGGTATTTTGGATAACGCAACCCATCAAGATGAATTTTATGACGATAATATCGCGATCCAAAATGTAGTCATGAACGCGGCCGCAAAATATAATGTTCAAAAATTGGTCTTTTTAGGGTCCAGTTGCATTTACCCAAGGGAATGTGCCCAACCCATCCGTGAAGAAGATTTAGAGACCGGCGCGTTGGAGCCAACAAATGAATCTTATGCACGTGCAAAAATCGAAGGATTAAAATGCGTTAAAGAACATCGCCGTAACGGGCATGATTTTATATCCTTAATGCCGTGTAATTTATATGGATCGAATGATCACTTCATGGCGGGACATCGCGCGCATGTTATCCCTGCGCTCATCCATAAATTTTATCATGCGAAGGACAATGTTGAAATTTGGGGAAGCGGTACGCCCCTTCGTGAATTTATGCATGTGGATGATTTGGCGGGCGCTGTTCTTTTTTGCCTGAGACATTATAGCGCGGATCAACATCTTAATATCGGAAGTGGTGAAGAGATTTCAATTCGTGGTCTTGCAACAATGATTGCAGGAGTGTCAGAATTTGATGGGGCGATGGTTTTTGATTCATCAAAACCAGACGGAACCCCGCGGAAAGTTTTAGACAGCGCACGCCTTCATGCGCTGGGCTGGAAACCGTCGATTAATTTGCAAGCGGGTTTAGAGACAGTCTGGAACGATTACGTCTCAAATCAGGCGCAATCCGCATGTTGTTCACACGGTTAAGATTGCGCGCTCGGTTATATTCCAATTGTTTTCGATTTAATTGAAAACCAACGGTCACACGGTAATTTGCGGCTTCGTTAACGTTACTCATTGGAATGAATTGTGTGATTTTTTCCGCGTGATTAAGGTCATTAATGATGGGTTTGAAACGCATCGCCGTTGCCAATATTTTCTTATCAACGGGAAGGCCTTGGGGCGTTACCACGGCAACAAAATACGGGAAAGTCATAAAGGCCTCCATATCTTTGCGACCTTCGAAACGGCCTTTGTCTGAAATTTGTCCGCGCATTAAGATATCAAGGTCAAGTTCAATTCCGCCTTTAACGACTTCGCATCCGCCTTTGATTTCGTTGATCACGGCATGCGCGACAACGGATCCCGAAAGTTCATTTTCAAAATAGGTGATGGAACGCCCAGCCGGCATAATTTTAACATGTGGACAGCCTTTGGACGTAGAGAGTTTTAAATCACTTTCGTCAAAGATCGCAACATCATTTGTTTTAAGAAGTGAAGTTGGGTTGGCCGTGATTTCCCGCACATCTTTTTCAATTTTTTGAACAACGGCGATCGGCTCCAACGCTTTGGCGGCGGGGGGCGTGTCGGTCACATTCATTATTTTGTCGGCTGTGTTTTCGACAGTTTCTTGGATCGCGTCAGACAGTGCCTCTTCTATTTTTTGATCAGGAACATTCGGTTTTTCAATTGGTGTCGGCGTTGCGATTTCAATGTTTTCGATTGTATCTTCGATTTGATCAAGGGCAGTTTCCGAAACGGCAGGACGGTCAATATCTGTGACTTGATTAATGGCGTTTTCTATAACGGTGTTAGATAGTCCGCGATTATCAAATCGTGGAGCCGATCCTGTCAGGCGTTCCATTTCTGCAATCTCGGTTGAAAGGGAAGACGGGTTTTGTGTAATTGTTTCAACGGGCTGCCTTGTTGTTGGCGTGTCTACATCCACGTCAACTTTTGAGACTTCTTTATGGTTTCCAAATGGGTTAAGCGTGGACATGTCTGGCATTTCAGGAAGAGAGATGTTGGATAATGTTTCGCAAGCGGTCAAAGAGAAAAGACAAACGGAAAGAGTGAGGAAACGTTTCATTGGACAAGCCTTATAAAAATATAGATTTGTGTCTAGTGATAGCCTAAGAATAAAGTCATGACAACGGAAAGCGTTAAATCACTCACAATTTTGCTTTCGGCGCCCCGCGGGTTTTGCGCAGGGGTCGATCGCRCCATTCAGATTGTTGAACGGGCGCTGACGAAATATGGCGCGCCTGTCTTTGTGCGTCATGAAATCGTCCATAATAAATACGTCGTGAACAGCCTTCGTGAAAAGGGCGCTGTTTTTATTGAAGAATTGAATGAAATTCCATCCGATCAAATGGATCGCCCTGTTATTTTTTCGGCGCATGGCGTTCCAAAACATGTTCCTGAAAAGGCATCCGCGATGAATTTGTTCTATATTGATGCGACATGCCCGTTGGTCAGTAAGGTTCACCGCGAGGCGGAGCGTCATCACGCTAATGGCGATCATATTATTTTAATCGGCCATAACGGGCACCCCGAGGTCGCGGGAACAATGGGGCAATTGCCAACGGGGGCCGTAACATTGGTCGAAACATTGGCGGATGTGCAATCTCTTCATATGAATATGGACGCGCCGCTTGCTTATGCGACGCAAACAACGTTATCGATTGATGATACGGCGGATATTGTGGCGGCCTTGCAAAATAAATACCCCGACATTAAAGGGCCTCATAAAGAAGATATTTGTTATGCCACAACAAACCGACAAGAGGCCACAAAGGCCATTGCAAATGATGCGGATGCCATGCTGGTTATTGGCGCGCCGAATTCATCAAATTCCAATCGGTTGGTGGAAGTTGCACTGAATTACGGATGTGCAAAGGCAACGCTTATTCAACGGGCGGATGATATTGATTGGTCGTGGATGGATGGGGTTCAAACATTGGGATTAACGGCCGGCGCCTCGGCGCCAGAAGTGTTGGTCGAGGAAGTGATCGAGGCTTGTAAAATTCGATTTGATGTTTCAGTCAAAGAAGTCAAAATCCGTGAAGAAAACGTTGAATTTAAGTTACCTAGAATTTTGAAGGAGGCCTAAATGAAGGTTGAAATATACACAGACGGCGCATGTAGCGGTAACCCAGGCCCAGGCGGATGGGGCGCCATCCTTCGTTATGGTGACCATGAAAAAGAATTAAATGGCGGTGCGCCCGACACAACAAATAATCGCATGGAAATGATGGCGGTGATTGAATCGTTAAAGGCCCTGACCAAAACATGCGAGATTGATTTGTATACAGACAGCACATACGTGAAAGATGGCGTCACGAAATGGATGGATGGGTGGAAGGCCAGAGGTTGGAAAACGGCCGCGAAAAAACCAGTGAAAAATAAAGACCTGTGGGAAGCCATCGATTCGGAAATTAAACGGCATAATGTCGCATGGCATTGGGTCAAAGGCCATGATGGTCATCCGGAAAATGAACGGGCGGATGAATTGGCACGCGCTGGAATTTCAAAGGCTTAGCCAGTTTATCCACAGGCGCATTTCTTCTTTTTTATCGGATTCAGATTCTCTTAACCTTTTGTGTTCAGGCTTATACATACGAACAGGATAAAGGAGGTTCACATGACCAAAGATCAGAAACACCAAACTAGCACTGTTACCCTGCCAACATTTCAGGCCGTCCAAGATCGTGGTGATCACGAAGCGTTACAAATTTTCACGCATGCTTTTCGAAATGCAAGACAAGGACGTGATGAAATTAAAGTATTGTCAGCCATTCACAAAACGGCGGATATAACAGGGCAGAGCGATGCCTTTATTTCAAAAATTTTGGTGGAACATGGTTTGTTGGCTCCACGCCTGTCATTTCCACAAGATTTTCTTGACCATATTGATCAAAGTTTTATCCGACAAGAAGAAGGGAGATTTTCGATTTTATCAAAATCATACAGATCGGTTCTTCAATTTTGGTCGGATCATGGCGAGGATCCTTTTGCCTTCGTACGTCGAGGACATAAAGCTTACCAAACCCCAAGCTTTTTAACGGCGTAAAATATTTTCTCCACTTTTTTGTTACCCACTCCAAAAAAACTGAACACCGCTTGTTTTCAAGTGGTGTTCTTTTGGGTACACTGATTTCATATGAAAGAGCTAACAGTCCTTGTTGTCGAAGATTCAGAACCAATGATGGATGTCTTGGTGACGATTTTGACACGTTTTGGGTTTGGTAAAATCTTGACGGCTCAGGACGGAGAGCAGGGATTCTCTATCTTTCAGCGTTATAAACCCGATCTTATTATTACGGATTGGCACATGGATCCTGTCGATGGGATTGAAATGACGAAATGGATTCGCCGTAATAAATATTCAGTCAAACGCATGATTCCGATTATTATGATGRCAGGATTCACAGAAAAATCGCGCATTGCGAATGCACGTGACCTTGGAATCACGGAAATTTTGGTGAAACCGTTCAAGGCGGAAGAATTGGCGCGCCGTATCATGCATGTGATTGATGTCCCGCGTGACTTTATCGAAGCCCAGCAATTTTTTGGTCCAGACCGTCGCCGCCGTAAAATAGAAGGCGAATTTGATGGTTCAAACCGTCGTGGTGTTGAGCCAGAAGAGAAAGTCGATGAACAGCCCGAGGAGCCAGCATAATGCGCGATCAAGATGACCAACTCCATATCTATGAGCTTTATGGCGTCAGTACGCCGCGCGTCATTAAGGCAACAATGGAGCTTCGTAATCGCATTGGCCATGGGACTAAAATCACATCAGAGCAAATCGAAAAGGCGCAAGATTTTATCGACACATCTGGCTTGGATTATTCGGAAACGGCTTTGGGGTATATCAAGCAGCTTGAAGGCGTTATTGAAGAAATGAGATTGTCTGATTACGATCGCGAATCCGATTACAACATGGTATCGATGCCGATTGTTCAGATAAAAGGTCAAGCCGGAATGTTTGGCAATGACTTGGCTTCGGCGCTGAGTTACCGCATCCTTGTGTTTTTAGAAAAATTTCGCAGGTTGGATGATGCCGTATTGGATATTGTCGGCGTGTATTGTCAGGCGATTAAATTGTCTTATAATTTAAAACTATATAACATCGACACAAAAGGCGGAAAAGAAATTGTTTCCGAACTGGATGGTGTTTTGGAACGTTACCGTCAGAAATTTGCGGATAACATTCAAGGTTAAGACGCGTTAATCGTTTAATCTGTGTGAAGGTTTTTCATCACTTTTGAAACTGAAATTTCTGGATGGTCCACCAGAACCCCCATTGCTAAATAATCCATTGAGGAATGATTTGAATTCCCCTTCATGTTCTTCTGGGTCATAGGCTGTGATACTGTTTGCGCCGACGCCTCTATGGGCAAATGCGATTGATTCTCGCCACATCTCGGCAGGCGTTGTTCCACCAAAAACGCGACCCATTGATGAGTTGTCATCATTCCCCATCCAAACGCCCATTGTAT
>NVSI01000078.1 GCA_002401195.1 Alphaproteobacteria bacterium | reverse complement strand
ACTGACGCCTTAAAGACGCGGCCAACAGGCCCCTTCATTGTGAGTTCTGAAATTTGTTTCGCGCCACCGTCTGGAATAATGTCGTATGGCTTCATCCCCTTTTGCGCATTTTCAATATAAGAGTGTAAAAACCCTTGATTCAATAACGTATCGATATCACTTCCAAGCCAGCGTGCAAGCGTGGCGTTTACAAATTCAAATCGCCCCGTTTCATCCATAGAATAAAAGCCAACGGGCGCATTATCGGTGAAATCAACCAATTTTTCGCGTTYCTCGCGGATCACTGTTTCAATCGCGCGGCGGTCACTCACATCATCAATCCGCCAATGAATTGTCCCCAGCCACCCTGCAACAGGTTGAGCCGACAAACGCAGCCACTGTGTCCCCGTTACGCCATCAACGGCCAATTCAATTGTTTCCTCATGTCCGCGCATTGCGTTACCGATCAGGGATTCAAGGCGGTCTAGGCCATCTCTATCAATTGTATCGGCAAAAATAGAACGGATCGCATCAAGGTTCGGCTTTTTATCATCACCACATAAATCTTCGAATGCGATATTGTAAAATAATGTTTTATTTTGAATATCCGTCACAAGGCGCGCGCTCAATGATCCTTCAAAAATTTCACTCAATATTGATCGATCGCGGAATTGACGGCGGAAGATTTCAATGGTGATGTATAAAAAACCCAAACCGCATGTAAACAAGGCCACGGCGGATAATTTAAACAAATGTCCACCCATTCCGTGATCCGTGAACACAAGAACACCCAGAACAATAGAGAGCGCCAAAAGCGCCAATGCGGCAACGCCATAACGAACAGGATAAAGCCGGCGTTCGTTAAACGTCACTTTATCTTTGTCTGTGGTTTTCAGTAAACGATCAATCATATTGGGTAAAAGAGTGCCATATTCACTTCGATGGCAAAAGCTTAATTGCACAAATCGCCAATATCAGGCAGGTTAAAGCCATGAAAAAACGATCCGTCACATTACAAGGGCACCCAACAAGCATCACATTGGAAGATGAATTTTGGGTTGTTTTAAAGCGCATTGCAAAAGACCGGAACCAATCCATCGCATCCTTAATCGATGCCATTGACGAAAAACGCCTTGAGACAACCCATGGCGGCCTTTCGAGCGCCATTCGTATTTTTATTTTAAACGACGTGATCGTGTCTAAAATTTCCCAAACAGACCTTTAATCAATTCTTTTTCAAGGCTTGGCTTTTCCTGTTTTTGCGCAGGATCCGACGGTGCCGCATTATCATTTGACGGTGGCGCCGTTTTCTTTGATCCACCAAGAAGATTATTGATCAATCCGCTCACAGGAGAGTCTTTTAATTTCCCGCCTAAAATTTTGTCCAATTTCTTTTGAATTTTCGCGCCGTATTTATTTTTAATAAAGCTAAGAACCAAATCATTCGCGACACTTTRTTTCGGCGCGCTCAGTGGCCCTTTAATCGTCATCGTCATCCCAGGAAGCTCCTCTGGCTTTGTAATCAACACATCACTTTTCACATTCATGTGCCATTGCGCGAAGCTCACATCCCCATTGGATATAATCGAGGCCGTATCACTTTCAAGACGGAAATCATCAATCGGCATTGTGCCTTCGCGAATAATGATTTTTTCATCAATCGCTTTAAATTTCGTTTGTCCGTTTTTAAACGCACCGCGAACAACATCCGCCAAGTCAGACAGACTTTCATCCGAGATTGCCTCTGATATTTTTGCTAAATCTAATCCTTTAATCGTTAAGGCACTTGTCTTTAATGACCCGTCCCCGTTCAACGCATTCACAAGCGCCGATGATGACAAACCATTTGTTTTCAATTTCATATCAAATGATCCCGTTCCAATAACGCGGTCTTTTGTTTGCGAAGTCATGGCCTTTACCAATTTATTCAAATCAACAGATTGCGCTGAAACGCTCGCCTTCACGTCTAATGGTTGCCCTGCTTTTATGGCGCTTATCGTGCCTTTTAAGGCCATTTTTCCTTTAAATAATTGACCCGATATATCATTGATAGACAACGTTCCGTCCTTCAAATCAATATCAATCACAGGCGCATTCACGACCCATGTTCCATGGATCAATGTTTTGGCCGTGGCCTTTAAATCCAAATTCATTGACCGCATAAAGGATGTATCAATCGCATCACGCGTCCATGGAGCGTTTGACGCAGATGATTTAGAAGACGCCCCCCCGCCAGAGCCTCCACCCTTTGCGGCCGTGGATGTTTTTCCCGTGATTAAGGATTGCGTATCCAATGTTTCAAAGGTCAAATCCGCCTTGATCGATGGTTTTGAACCACCTGTCTTGGCAACGAGCGTTCCCTTTGTTTTCACGGTTCCCAATGAGGCCGCCATATTATTCACGGCAACTTCAGTATCAGAGATCGCAATATCAGCCTGAAGCGACAATGGTTTTTGCAACGCCAATGCATCCGACTGGAAATCCKTTTGAATAATTTGGATCGCCTTTTTTGCATTTGCATGCTTAATGCTGGCATGGAATGTTTTTGTGTCCCCGACCTTTCCTGACACCGCAATGCGCGCGCCGTTCAGGCTTCCGATTTTCAAATCAAACAAAGGCGTAGATTTGTTTGTATAGGTCGCCTTCGCATCTTTTATTTTGTAATCAGACGCTGTTAATTCTGGAAAAGATACAATGGCAACATTCCCCTTTATTGATCCTTTGATTGTGCCTTTTGCATTTTTCGGCATGGCCGGCGCATCAAACGCGGATGCATCCACAGCGCCAAGCCAATCGACAGTCAATGATTTGAGTGATTTTAATGTGATATCGCCATCAAACAATACGGATGGGTTGGATAAAACATGCGCGCCGCCCGATCCATTTCGAGATGCGCTTTCACCCTTAACGGTCACATTCATCGCGACCGAACCACCATCTGGCAATTGATCAACAACGGCCTTAACGGTCACATTCGATCCCTTAATGATGCTATCGATTTGAACGCCTTCAATATCTTTTCCTTTATATGAAACCGTCGGAACTGAAAATTTAAGCGTTGCATCCAAACCGCCTGGAATTTCAATTGTATCCGGCAAGAACGCATAAGAGGTTTTGACCGACGATGAAGATTCTACCTTCGCCGAAGAGTTCGACGATTTTTTCGAAATTTCACCCTTCGCCAATAACGCATCCAAATCCAATGCAGAGGATAAAGAAATATCGCCGTTAATGACTTTATTTTTTGTGTCGAGCCCCGATGCGTTAAGCATCAAGCGCCCTTTCGCATCCCCAACAGAAAACGAACCATTATCAATTTTTGCCGCTTTCGGCGTCGCCGTTAACAAGCCACTCAACGTGATATTGTCCTTTATTGGGATATTCATTGATTGAGGATCAGACAAAGCAACGCGGACCTCCCCTTGCAAGGCAATATCCGCACGAGAGAGATCAACAACGCCTGAATAAGAACCATCATACCCATCGCCTTTTACGTCCAAAGAAACCGAAAACGGTTCCGTCTTTGTATACTCATCACTTGAACCGTCAAACATGATCGCCGTGCCGTTATAAACAACCGATCCATCAAATTCAAAAGGCCCCATCAGGCTGTCTGCTTCTAAAGACAATGTTGAAATTTCAATATTCGTCACCTCGCCCTTTAAGGGTTTGTATGATATTTTTGCGCCCTGAATGCTCAAATTCTCAACAACGACCGTTGGTGGTTTTGATGATCCGCCCCCTCCTGTTTCTTCGGAGGAACTGAGTTTTCCAACTTTTTCCTCAGTGAATTTTTGTTCCTTCACATCCAACACAGGATTAATCAACGATACGTTGCTGATTTCAATATCACCACCAAGAAGCGGAAAAAGAGCCAAGGATACAGACGCCTTTTCAATTTTTCCCTTGAATGCGTATGGCCCCTTTGCCCCCGCGCTATCGATTGAAACATTTTCAATATTCACATGTGGGGTCGGCAGGAAGGCCGCCTTTAACGGGCCATTGATTTCTAGTTTATACCCTGTTGAACTTTCGACCTGTGCCTTGATTTGATCCTTGTATTGCGACCAATCAATAAAGCTGGGCACAATCAACGCCGCCCCCACAAAAAGAACGGAAACAGATACAGCAGATAAAATAATATTTTTCATGGGACACCAATCAATGCATTAATAAAGTTATTGAACTCCTTTATATTATCTATGCCTGTGGCGTAAAAATGGCAATGGGTGAAATAAGTTTTATTCTAATTTGTCGCGATATTTTTCAATCACTTGAATTAAATCTTTCATAATCGGAAAAGAATCCGACTTAAACACTTCTTTTTCATCCGTCGGCATCGCGGACAATAGATCCACAAAAAGCTGATTTAACAAGGCGATGAAGCTGTTGACGTTCACGCCCTTACTTTTCACGATTTCGGCATTCGCCTTCATAACGCGCGCACTTAACATTTCAACGACGGCCTTAATCGTGGCGTCGGATTTTGTCAGTTTATGCTTAAAAGCCTCGCGCGTGATGATAATCATATTCGAATCTTCGGTTGCCTCAACCGACGCTGTGCGCGTTGTATCTTGAATAAGAGCAACCTCACCAAAAATTTGCCCCGGAGCCAAAGTTGAAAATTCAATTTTMWWWYYGTCTTTTTCAGAAAAAACACTCACGCACCCCGATTGGATGATAAAAGCCACATAGGCCTCTTCGCCTTCTGTGACTATACGCTTCCCTTTTGGGTAAAATCGTCTTTCTAAAACTGGACTGCTCATACCTTATATTATGCCACAACACCCCCATACAAGACAGTCTCTTTTTACAAATCTTTTGCACTGCACAAAGGAATCTGTCTTGATATCATCTATGGCACTTCCGATCCTTATCAAACGTTACGCCAATCGCCGCTTGTATGACACAAGCAAGGGCGCGTATATAAAACTTTCAGACATCGCCGAGACCTTACGCGAAGGGCACGATATTAACGTTGTTGATGCAAAGACAGGCAAACAAATGACAAAGACCGTCATGATGCAGGTTTTATTATCCGAAGAAACAGCAAAAGACAGACCGCGCTTGTTAACCAATGATTTTTTAAAAGACATTGTTCGCCTTTACAAAAGCCCGTCTGAATCAATGGTTCCTTTATACCTCGAACAAAGCATTAAAAACTTCATTCAATCCAATGAAAAAATGCGCGAAAATATGGACAAAGAAATTGAAAATGTTCTTGGATCCGACGTTAAAGACTAAGTCTTTTTAACCCCTTTTTAAAACAGTGCGGACAATCCATTCACAAGGCGATCACGATGATCCATCGCCGTTTGAAAATCGGAAAGTCCACCCTCATGAGCCAAGGCATAAAACATACCATTATGCGCAAAGAATAATATCGACGCCACCGCGCCATTATTTCCATTTTGTACGCAGGCAATATCCGCCGCACGAGCCGTCAACCCGTTCGCCGTCGAGACTGGAATTAATGTTTTATCAAATTCACCGCCGCAACGATTTTCCGTTTTCGAAATATATTGAGAGACTGATTTTTCAAAGGCACGATTATGCGCAAGCTTACTTTGTTCCGCGCTTCCGTACACTGTGCCCGTATCCCATCGGAACGCGGCAAAGTCAGGCCCAGACATGTTGGGAACACGTTCAATCGAGGTCACCAATGGAATTTGAGATTTTGCGACCAATTGTCGGATTTCATCCCCAGACAAAGTCACCATCGCAGGTTGTTTTTTCACACGCGCGATGGGCGCAGGTTGCTTTTTCAATGTCGGCGCAACGGCCGCGACCTTCACAGGCACGCTCTTTATGACTTTCGCCACTGTTTTTACCTGTTTTTGTTTTTTCGGCGCTGGCGCAGGAGCCTTTAGCGGAGCCCGAACAACCGGCGCAAGCGCAGCAACCTGAACAGATGCCTTTTTAGCCGTTTCCACAGCTTTTGTTGGCGCTGGTATTGCAATTTTTGAGCGATCCGCAATGCGCGCGCGCAATCTTTTCCGTGCGTCATTGGGTGAGACACGCCCCTCGGCCACTTTTTGTGGCGCCGATATCGTCACGGGCGTTGCAATAACAGGCGTCGAAATTTTCGAAAGAATAACTTTTGATTTTTCTGTAATTTCAATGGCTTCCGTTGGTTTTTTATCTTTTTGATTTAACTCCTGAGTCAGGCGGATATTTTCACGCGTCATAACCTCAAGGCGTTTATTATATTTTTCTTCCAAGGCCGCGATCATCGTTTCGCTTCCTGCACGATCGACGGCGACGACTGCCCGGCCTGCATTCGCCGCTAAATCTTCGCGTAAAACACGGTTTTGCGCCTCTAGGGATGCGATCTCACCTTCAAGAATTCTAATGTCACTCACATCCGTTGAATCTTGAGATAGTGTTTCTATTTTTGCATTCGACAAGGCGCGCTTGGCCTCGACGGCGTCCACTTCGGCGGTACGAAGCCTATCTTCCAACGCTCTTTTTTCTGTTGCTAGGTCTCGCAGTTGCTGTTTAACAGCATCGCTTTCTTTCGTCACAGTTTCGAGCCGTTTTTCCGCCGCGCGATCAATCGACGCCGTCTCCGCCGCCGTTGAAACATTGCCGCCCGCCTTTGAAAATTCTAGCTGACGAATAAGATCAACTTTTTCCGCCTCTAATTTTTGAATTTCAGAAATCATGTTATTGGATGTTGCGCCCACTGATGACACTTTCTGACCCAAATCAGACATTTCCTTTAGGCGTTGACGTTCCCGTTGCAATAACGCGCGATACTCGTCACGTTCCGCCTTCAGGCTGAGCGCCGATGTTTCCGATTCCATCAACCGCTCATTAAGCGCGACCACTTGTTCTGGCGTTCCCGTTGCCGCAATCGGCACCTCTTTCACAACTTCTTTTATAACTTCTTTTATAATTTCTTTGATAATAACTTTCGGCTCTGCCGCCTTAACGGACGCCAATTCTTGCCTTAAATTATCATTTTCAGCGCCCAAAGTTCGGGCTTGTTTTTCAAGCTGCTCTCTTAAGTTATCGTTTTGAATACCAAGGCTTTTCACTTGTTTTTCAAGCTCTTGCGTTAATAAAATTCCAACGCCCGATGCTGTACTTGCATTCGATTTCAACGCAACGATTTGCGCCTCTAGCGATGCCCGTTTTGAACGTTCCTCAATCAACACGGCCTCAAGCCGCGCATTTTTACCGCGCAAGACATCCAGTTGCGCGCCCCGCTCCTCTAATACTGAGGAAAGATCAGGATTAATTTGCGCCGATTTTGATGACAGCTCCGTTTCCAACGCCGTGACACGGCGTAATAATTCTGTATTTCTTTTCTCTGCTGCGATTAATTTATTCATCAGGCCGCTATCAATAACGGGCACCTTTGGAACAAACACAGGAACAGGAACCACAGGGATCGCCGGAGTTGCAGAAACGATCGGAACTTCAATCACTCTGGGAGCCGCGCCAGCCTTGGCCAATTTAGCCCGAAACACTGCGCGTTCATCTTCCAGTTCACGGACCAATTGCGCGTTTTCATCCACCAACACTT
>NVSI01000077.1 GCA_002401195.1 Alphaproteobacteria bacterium | reverse complement strand
TCGGCTCTCGGGTTCCTGATTGCTGCCCCTGCTACGGATGGCGTGCGGAGCTATGTCAGTCGCCTTGATGTGATTGATATCCCCCATGTTAAGTCTCTTTATGAAGGCATGACAAAAGACGCGATTGCACAACTGGTAGAAGCAGGTGGCGATCCAAAAACTATCACGGTGAAGCATCGGGTAGAAATGCGCTATGTTGGTCAAGGCTTTGAGATTGAGGTGCCGCTATCCAAAGGCGCAATCAACAATCAACTTGGTGACACACTGCACAAACAATTTCTAGAGAAATATGATGAGCTATTTGGCCGCCGTATCACAGGAGTGCCAATCGAGGTTGTATCCTGGCGCATCACGGCCTCTGGTCCGACACCAAACATCCAGCTTCAGTTCGAAGGTCAGCAAATTGATCGCAGGGCTGCCGAAAAGGGTGAGCGTATGGTGCATTTCCCGGATGTCGGCTACGTGCCAACTAAAGTTTACAACCGCTATGGCCTTGCTGCAGGTGCCACATTTAAAGGGCCCGCAGTGATCGAGGAACGTGAATCCACGGTTGTAGCGGGGCCGGATACAACAATTTCTGTCGATGAATATTTGAATCTGATCATCGATATCGAATATGACGAATGTTTATCTTGCCAATAAGGTAGGGGTGCAGTTCAACAGGGAACACATAAAAAGCGCCTCGGAAATTTCGGGGCGTTTTTTATTTGACTTGGATGGCTTTGTTGATTTATGACTATATAGATGAAAAAAATTACATACAGAGAAATCAAGAGCCTGGATATCGGAATTCTATCTGATATTGCTTTATGTCCCGATATCCAAAAACTTACAATATTCGCAAAGGCATCTGAAAATGGTGAAGCACCGCGGTCTATTTTTAATGCCTTGGCTCTCGAAAATAATAAAATCAACAGCGTGATAAAAACATATGTGATTTTTGAAGGGCATAAGTATGCGGGCTTCATGACAAAGCTGCGCCGCGCAAATGAATTGCACTTATCGTATAGTGTCGCGCCTACGATGCGTAATCGATTGATTGCTGAAACGGCAGTCCATAAAATGATCAAGAACCTGAATGAGGAAGATAAAAAAAGAGTATTGAAGCTATCAATTGCTTCGGATAATTTGTCTTCAATCCGTGTTGCTGAAAAACTAGGGTTTCAATTGGTGGGTGTAAATAATGAAACAAAGATGCAGGTTTTTTCCTGCCAATAAGGTAGGGGGCGCAGTTCAACAGGGAACACATAAAAAAGGGAGAGCCATTTAATCGGCCCTCCCTTTTTTCTATTTATATGGTGTCCGTGATTAACAGGCGATATGAACGCCGGATGTTCTTTGGCGGGCATTGTATTTTTTTGCAGAAGATTGCAATTTACGAACTTGCCTGTCGCCCCATACAGTAACGTCTTTACGGGCGGTATCGGACGCCTGATTAAGGTCAGAAACAACCATTGAAAATTGAAGAGCTGCCTTGCGTTGCGCGCGGTTCATTTGAGGAAGGCCGCGATCAGCATGAGCCTTTGCAATTGCGATCCCCATTTTTGTGCGACGCGCGTGTTCGGCCTTTTTTTCCTGTGTCAGGGCCGCGGCCTTTTCTGCGTCTTGTCGCCGTTGGTTCCTTTTGAGGACTGCGACCTCTAATTGTGGATTTGGTCGGTTCACTAGTATTTCAAAGTAGTTTCGTATGTTAAGTGGCTGCTTCATTTTATATACCCTGTTTTATTTTTATGCACCATCATTAACATAATCTGCATTCTAAGGTCAAGCCCGGATGTATAAAAATATCGATAGAGGTCATGTGCCATGATCGTGACAAATTTTTGAAATACCTCTATAAAGAATGACACAGTTATAAAAAAGGATGGCGCGTTTATGAATATGGTTTTTGGATTGCTTGGTATTTTGGTTCTCATTGGTATTTTGGTTGCGGTTGGGTTTGGGATTTACACCTTGATCAAAAAATTGATATCGGCCAATGTGCGTGCGGATACAAAACCGACATCCAAAACTAAAAAACCATCGATGAAAGCTATCGAAGACACGCTTCTTATGCGGGTGATTTTGGCGGTCGTTCTTGTTCTTGTGTCCTTGGTTCCGTTGGGGTTGGTCAGTGATCTGGTGACGGAACGCAGTCACCTGTATCAATCGGTATCGGATCGCATGACGAATGAATGGAGCGGCAAACAACGGATTGCGGGTCCTATTTTAACCGTTCCATTTGAATACACGGACACAGTGTTGGACAAGGTTGAAAATATGAACACAGGCGAAGTGCGCCACGTGAAAAAAACAATATTGGTCACAAAAAACCTGCATATCTTGCCTGAAAAATTAGCGATCAAAACGTCTTTGGAAACGCAGGAATTAAAACGCGGTATTTATACGGTGCCGATTTATGAAAGCGCGCATAAAATTAATGGGTATTTCGAATGGCCAGATACCAGCATTTTATCAAACAAGCCTGAAAAATTATTGTGGGATAAGGCCTTTGTCACATTTTTAATTACATCGCCAAAAGGCATTCAGGCCGGCACGCAATTCAAATGGAATAAGGTTGCGGTTGATTTGTCATCGGGCACGGGATTTGACCAYTCAAAAATGCAAGGCGTGCATGYGCGTTTAAAATTATCTGAGGCGTTTARAAAAGGAAAAAATAACTTCCAATTTACGCTGAATTTACGCGGAAGTCAGGGCGTGGATTACGCCCCAACGGGCCGAAATTCGACCATTCAAATTGATGCAGATTGGAGCGACCCAAGTTTTATTGGCGCGATGCTTCCGGTGGATCGAGAGATAACGGACACTTCATTTTCTGCCAAGTGGGCAGTGCCTCACCTCAGTCGATCTTACGGACAGTTGAGTGCAACGGCGAAAGAAAACAGCGCCCGTCATTTGCATACGATTAATAATTTTGCATTTGGTGTTGATCTGTTCCAATCGGTTGGGTTGTACAGTGTTTTGGAACGAACAGTTAAATACGGCGTTATGTTTGTGGCGCTTACTTTCTTTTCTGTCTTTGTGTCTGAATTCGCGTCGAAAACACGCTTTCATTGGGTGCAACATTTAATGATTGGTGCGGCGCTTTCGATGTTTTATTTGTGTATTTTGGCCTTTTCAGAACATATTGATTTTGGATATGCCTATGCCATTGGTGTTGCTTTGATCGCCGCATTATTGGGCGTGTATTCCGCAATCGTCATTGGAAAATGGCATTATGGCGCGGGGATTGCGGGCATGATGGTTGGCCTTTACACTGTGCTTTATTCGATTTTGCAGATGGAGGATTACGCCCTTTTGATTGGGACACTCCTTCTTTTGATTTTCCTTATGATCGGGATGGGTGTGACGCGGAAATTAAATCGGACCTAAGGCACGTATTCACTCTTGTTATTTTGAAAGGGAACTAATATAGTCCTATATATGGACGCGCAAGTTTTATCACGCCAATCGACGGCTCAAATCACACCCGAAAATATGGGCGCGGATGATGGCGTTCAATTGGGCGCAACGGTGATTGATTTGCCGCTCCATACTCAAAAATCTTTGGATGCGATCCTTGATTATTATGTTGGGCATGCGATTATTCCTGAAATTAAATTAAGCGGTGCGCCCCTTGATATTGTATCCGACCTCATCATTCAAATGCGCGAAACGGTGCCGGAATATTTAACGCATCAGGCCAAGGATGTTTTGGATTTTATGGTGCGCGAGGTTGCGGAATTTTGTAAGGCGCGTTCGGTGAATTATGCGACCTTGGAATTTGCGTTTGATCGATCTTATCGCGCGGAGGCTGTGTAATTTAAATGGGTTGTCCTGCGTACGCTGATCAAGATCATATCCACGAGGCTTTAATCCATAGCCGCGGCCAAGACGGCGCAGCGGCCAGCGATATTGCAGGGCAATTGGCAGAAACATACGGCCTTCATCGTCAGCGCCATTTAACAATGGGAAGTGGCGGATACCAGGCGGAGGTTGATTACACAAAAATTAATGGCCTGTCTCAAACACCATGCATTCATTTTACGGCTAAACGTCACGCGAAAAGCAGCCTGAATGACAATGATGTGGATTTTAATTTCCAGATGGATTTAATGGCGGCGGCGGGTGCGATGACGGCGGAATTGAAAGACGTTATTTTGGAAATTAGCGCCATGGGCGGAGATTTGTCCGTTGATCAAAAGGCGGGCTTCGTAAAGGCGGTTTTTAATACATACCAATTACAACAAGCCAATGAAGGCCGCATCGAATTAACGGGTCTTGAATTGGAAGGATTGCAACAATCGGTTGATGAATATATCACGCCATTGCGTGCGAATATCGCCATTGTTGAAACGATGGTTGCGGATAATGATAACGCGCCAAAGGCCCCTAAAAATGAAAAAATATTAGGCTTATTGGATGCGGTTAAAACGGCGTTGACTGTGCCACTTGCGGTGGCTGTGGATAGTATTTCTCCTGTCATTGTTGCCAGTTCTCCTTCATCTTCGGCGCCTGTTAAAAAGGAAGCAGTGGCGGCGGCACCAATCGAATTACAACAACCGTCATTGATACAAAACATTGCGCCATCAATGCCTGTGGTCGAAACGACGACATCTCAAATAGAAACAGTGTTACCAACCGCGCCCGTATTGATTGAGCAACCATCTGTGTCATATCAGGCGCCATCAATGCCTGCGCCAGCGATATTGCCGGTCGAAGTGGCCGCGCCGATTGTGCAACAAATTGAACGAACATCCGTTGCCTTGGCGCAAGAAACACCATCGTTTTCCGCGGTTATTGAGGTAGCGATGTTACAAAATACGTTGCCTCCTGTGTCTCAAGTTCCAGAGATCGCGCCATTGCAACAGGAGCTGGCGCAGGCTCAAACTCAAATGGTTGAAACATTGGCGGTTCAAACGGGGCAACAACCCGAAATTATACAGGCTACGATTGAGGATATGGTGCAACCCGTGCCAGAAGTCGCACCTCCGCTAGAGCAAAGCCAAAACCAAGATCAAGAAGCGCAAGTTGATCAAAATCAAAATGCTCCTGAAGAGATTGTTCAGGATAATGCTGTTCCTGATTTGGATGATGTCGAAGATACCCCGCCTGTTCATGAAAATCCAACGCCAGAGGACGCCCCTGTTTTTGATAACCCTGTGCTGAATGATCCACAGAGAATCCCGGATGTGGCGCAAACACCAACGCATATTTTTAATGTGCCATCGAATCCTGTTACACAAGAAAATTCGACAGAAGGCCCCCCACAAAAACTGGCGGATCCCGTGATCTTTAAGCAGCTAGAGATCCCATCGTGGCAACAGGCGGAAATGTCCGCGCCACCTGTGCAGCAACAACAACCAACATATCAAGCACCAGAACAACCTGTTGTTTTTAAAACACCGGTCGTTGCGCCAACGGAACAACCGATTCAATATAAAACGCCGACAGAGCAACCTGTTATTAAAATTATTCCAACACATCAGGTGACGCCATCGAATACGGGTGGCGGGTGTGCTGGATGTTTTACAAAAGCGTGCGGTAGTTGTGGTTTGGCCGGCGGCGCGGCGGCGAACAAAGCGGCGCAAAGCAGTGCTTCAATCGCATCTCAAAAAGTAGGATATGATAGCTTTACCCCTTAAAAAATACCAAATATTTTTTTCTTTGGTGGTGTGTAATTTGGGTTAAGGGAATAAAAACTCCCTTTGATGTCTCTGGTTTTTAGGCCTGTAAAATTTATTGTACGATAGGGGTGCCCTTCGGCGGCATTCTTACAAAAATCTTGATTAAATTGTCGTGTCGCGGCGATAAGGCGACTTTCAATTCCTTTGAGCGTTTGAAGGGATGCTTGATCACATCCAGAACAGCTTCCTAAAAGGGCTATTTCTACAGAAAAGCTATTGTTTTTAGTGTCGTAAATGGCGTCGATTAATAGGATATCGCCGCCATCTTGTGCCAGTTTTTCTTGGATTTCTGGATTGTTTAAAACTTCATTTGTTAAAATAATGAGATCGCGCGCTGGATCGGGGGCGGCGAAATGATTAAATGTTGAAATGATTGAAGTGGGGTTGTTTAAAAATGTTTTATTGCCCCACTTGTTAAATGTTTCGAGGGGGCGCGGGTCTGTTCCGCGTGGCCCTGTCCATGGTAATTTTCCGATAAAGGATAATTCGCCGCCATGGCCGCGTTGAACAAAATCCATGCGTGAAATGTCTTTTCGTCCAGTGTCCAAAATATATTTTGCAAAGGGGCTGCTCGATGTAAAATCGGCGGCATCCACACTGAGGCGATTAAAGGGGCGAAAGCATTCTGGAACTGTATCGAATGCCAAAGTCATGGCCTTTGGATTTGGATTGTTTGCAACAATATGAGCGTCAATCATTTTCGGTTTTTCCTTTAAAGTGGACAATATTTGTCCTTTTTATAAGCATATGTAATATATGTCCAGAATTAAATGGATATATTTGAACATTTTTCGGTTTTTCCTCTTGCGCGGCAAAATGCAAATCATCTATATTTTGTGTGTCGGGCGCGTCCGATGGCACAACACTTTGTGTTTTTCATGAAAAATCTAAATTATGTGGACGAATCTTTTTTTATTGATTTGAAGACTCGGATTTTTGGTCAATCACGCTTAGAGTATGAGTCGAATTTACATTAAAACGGCAGTTACAGGAGAAAAAACCATGTCACAATCAGCATTATTACAAGAACGCCATGTTTATAAACCATTTCTATACCCATGGTGTTTTGAGGCGTGGCAAACACAACAACGTATTCATTGGTTACCCGAAGAAGTGCCAATGGCCGAAGATGTTCGTGACTGGCGTCAAAAATTAACACCATCAGAGAAAAACCTGATGACTCAAATTTTCCGTTTCTTTACGCAGGCGGATGTTGAAGTGAATAATTGTTACATGAAACATTACAGCCAAGTGTTCGGCCCCGTCGAAGTGCAAATGATGCTGTCTGCGTTTTCAAATATGGAAACAATTCATATCGCGGCTTATTCGCATCTTTTGGATACAATTGGTATGCCAGAGATTGAATATTCGGCGTTTCTTGACTATAAAGAAATGAAGGATAAATTCGATTATATGCAGAATGTGTCCATGGCAAACCCACGCGACATTGCGAAAACAATGGCGATGTTTGGCGCATTTACCGAGGGGCTTGCGTTATTCGCATCATTCGCGATTTTGATGAATTTCCCGCGCCATAATAAAATGAAGGGAATGGGGCAAATCGTGACATGGTCTGTGCGCGATGAAACATTGCATTGCCTGTCTATGATTCGTTTGTTTAATACGTTCATCGATGAACATCCAGACCTTTGGGATGATCAAATGAAAGAAGATTTGTATGATTGCGCGAAAATTACAATTAAACACGAAGACGCGTTTATTGATTTGGCCTTTGAACAGGGTGAAATCGAAGGCTTGGCTCCAGCAGAGGTTAAGCAATATATTCGTTATATTGGCGATCGTCGCTTGCAACAGATTAATCTTAAGCCTGTGCCTCGTGGTGATTTTGTTCGCTGGATGTCAAATGTTGCAACCGGTCACCCCTGCGCCCACTAGCGAATCCAACAACGAGCGGAATTCACACCAG
>NVSI01000076.1 GCA_002401195.1 Alphaproteobacteria bacterium | reverse complement strand
ATCGGGTTTTATTATCAAGCGAAATTAAAGAAAATCATTCAACAATCTATGGCGGAAAATGCCCTGAAAAGTGCGTTATTGTTTGAAACAGTGATTGGATTGGAAACAATCAAGGTGCAGGCCGCGGAAAGCCACGCACAACGTCGTTGGGAAGAATTGACGGACAAGGCATCCTATACATCCGTGAAAATTCGTAAAATTTCATCTCACGCCATGCATTGGGCGATGCTTTTGCAACAAATGGCTTCGGTTGGAATTATTATCATTGGGACATACCAAATTTCAGCGGGCGATATGTCGATGGGGGCGTTGATTGCCTGTGTGATTTTATCGGGTCGTGCGCTTGCTCCATTGGGGCAGATTGCAGGCTTAATGACGCGTCTTAATCAATCTCGTGAGTCATTGGAACAACTTGATGATTTAATGAGTAAAGATGTGGAGCGTCCAAAAGGCAAACATTTCATATCCTTGCCTCAGGCCAAGGGGCGCATTGAATTCCGTGATGTTGTCTTTCATTATCCTGATCAATCGGTTCCTGCGCTCGACAAGCTGAATTTTACAATCAAACCGGGTGAACATATCGGTATTATTGGGGCTGTGGGATCTGGAAAAACAACATTACAACGTTTATTGATGAATTTATATGAACCGGCAAGCGGAACAGTCATGTTGGATGAAACGGATGTCCGACAGGTTGATCCAGGTGATCTTCGCCGTAATATTGGGGTTGTGCAACAAAACCCGCAATTATTTTATGGCTCTGTGCGTGAGAATATCACAATGGGGCACGAGACAGCGCCAGAGGCAGCAGTTTTACGCGCGGCCGAAATGTCAGGCGTGATGGAATTTTTGCGTGATACTCAACACGGGCTTGATACTCAAGTCGGTGAACGTGGTGAGGCCTTGTCAGGCGGGCAACAACAGGCGATCGCCGTGGCGCGCGCCCTGTTATACGATCCACCGGTTATGATTTTGGATGAACCAACAGCATCGATGGACCCTGCGTCCGAGAATCGTTTGCTTCGTCGTTTGGACTTTTTAACGCGCAATCGTACTGTTATTTTGATTACGCATAAGGGGGCTATGCTCTCGATGGTGGATCGCATTTTATTGATGGACCGCGGGAAAATTTTGGCGGACGGCCCGAAAAATAAAATTATTGAACGTTTGAAGACGGGTGAATTTGTCCGCGGCGGACAACAGCAAGGCGGAGGCATCGATCATGGCTAAAGACAAAAAGAAAAAAGAAGATGCAAAACCAAATTTGAATAACGCCAAAGATTGGGAAAGGTTGCATAAATCGACATTTTCACGGCAGATGAATAAGCTTGAGGCCTATGGAGATAAACTGCTCGATACGGATGAAGACCTTCCTCTCGCGCGCCATTTACAACTTTTTACAATTGTAGCAATGGTTCTTGTTTTTATTGTGTGGGCAAATTACGCGACCTTGGATGAAATCACACGTGGCGAAGGAAAAATTGTGCCAAGCAGCGAAGTGCAAATTATCCAACACCAAGAGGGTGGAACGATTCAAGCCTTGTTGGTGAAAGAAGGTGATACGGTTGACGCAGGACAGATACTGATGCGTTTGTCCGATGTTGGCGCATCGTCAGAATTGGGCACGACCAGCACACGCATCCTCGGTCTTCAGGCCAAGGTGCAGCGTTTACAGGCCGAAGCCGAAGGAAAGTCAGCCGTTGAATTTACCGATGAAGTCATGGAAGGCGCGCCAGAATCTGTGAAAGAAGAATTGAATTCATTCCGTGCGAATAAAGCGCAACTGGGCAGTCAGATTTTAGTTTTGAAATCACAATTGTCACAACGCCGCGCGGAAGTGAGCGAAGTGAACACGCGTATTCGCGATACACAGCGTATGATTGACCTGACGCAAGAAGAGATGAATATGTTGCAACCTCTTGTTGCGCGCGGGTCTGCACCAAAACGCGATATTTTACAGCTTGAACAACAAAAGGCTCAACAGCGATCTGAAATTAATGGATTGCGTGCATCTATTCCGCGTGCGAATTCCGCGATTCGCGAGGCTCAGGCACGGATCAAAGACATTGAAACAACAATGCGCACAACGGCTCAGAATGATTTGACGCTGGCTGTGAGTGAGATTAAAACGCTTCAGCAACAAATTCCTGCATTGAAAGACCGTAAAACAAGAACGGATATCCGCTCTCCCGTTCGTGGAATTGTAAAGGACATTAAAGTTCAAACCAGTGACGGAAGCGGTGTTATTAAACCGGGGGATGCGGTTATGGAGATTGTGCCTCTTGATGATCAATTGGTTGTTGAGGCGAATATTCGCCCTGCAGACATCGCATTTTTACACCCCGGCCAGGAAGGAATCGTAAAAATCACGGCCTATGATTTTTCGATCTATGGTGGGCTTAAAGGAACGGTAACCGCTATTTCCGCGGATACGATCACCAATCAAAAGGGTGAAAGTTTTTATAAAATTAAATTGACCACGAGTCAGACGTCGATTATTCGAAACGGCGTTAAATTACCGATTATTCCAGGGATGGTTGCATCGGTCGATATTTTAACGGGAGAAAAGACAGTGATGGAGTATTTGATGAAACCATTGGTGAAAACATTAAATCAATCACTGAATGAGCGGTAAACACTTGCATAACGGCAGAAAATCACTATTAATATAGACATTACGATAACAATTTTTTAAGGAGAGATAATCATTCGCCCCCCATTTCAAAGACCCGTCAAAGGTGACGGAACACGTACCAACGCTGATATTACAGTTTCAAAAGTTCGATTAATTGACAAAGATGGTGAAATGCTTGGTGTTTTTGGCACAAAGCAAGCTATTGAAAAGGCGGCAGAGGACGGAATGGACCTTGTTGAAATCTCTCCGAATGCGGAACCTCCTGTGTGTAAAATTCTCGATTACGGGAAGTTTAGATACGAGCAACAGAAAAAAGCATCCGAAGCCAAGAAAAAACAAAAGGTCGTGGACGTGAAGGAAATTAAACTTCGTCCCGGTATTGGCGACCATGATTATGAAGTAAAGCTTCGTGCAGGGAAGAAATTCATTGGTCAAGGCGATAAATTAAAGATTACGCTCCGTTTTCGCGGTCGTGAAATGGCTCACATCCAATTGGGGATGGCGATTTTACATCGTATGAGAGATGATTTGGCCGATATTGCAAAAGTTGATCAGCATCCAAAAACCGAAGGTCGTCAAATCATGATGATGTTGAGCCCTGATGTGGTGTAGTTTACACGATTGATTATTCATAACATTTGACAACACCTCTATTTTTATTTATAAATATCCTTATTCAAAGGAGATTTATTAAATGACTGACGCTGTAAAAACCATTTTAAACAAAAATTTTAAAAATGCCGCGAAAAACTTAACCGTTTTGCGTGATGAAGAGCATGAAAAAATTGGAGACAAGATATCTGATTTTATTGTTGAGTATTATGATGTTATGGGGAGTATAACAGACGGAGGGCCTCCAATAAAAACGTATAGCAGGATAACTGATGGTGCGAGCTATACTTTATTGGTTGATCGCGAAATATTTAAAAAAGATCTGGTCAGGTATACTCCTGATGTTCATCGTGGAATTCTTGTTCGTATTATAGAGAAGGATAAAATTTCTTTATGTGGGATAACTTTCCGCCAGCCACGATTGTGTATGGGGGTTGCGAGATTTGAGGTGGATTCAAGTGGTGGGAGTGATTTTGATACAGCTGATATTTTTAATAAGGCACCCAAAGCACTTTTCATGAAACAAGAAACCGAAAAAGATATTTTGGAATCGATTAACAAATGGTTGCCTTGGGACGTTCGTAAAGTTGCGGAGTATGCTCAAAAGAAGCAAGAGGCGGCGAAACGCTCCCCTGCTTATTGCCCGGCACACACGGACTATTAACCTTATAAATGCGGGGTCTTTGTTAAAGGAAGAAAAAAATGTCATTAGGTGAAAAAKMRARMWWRYTTAGAAAAATTTTTGAAAAACTGGCGCCCCTTCCGCTTAATGTTCTAAAAAATGAATATGATAGGCTTAATAACAAGCCTATAGCTCTTCTTTCTGAAGAAGAGCTGACGAAGCCTGTCGCGGACACATGGGAAGATCGCAAAAGATCATTAAAACAAACTCCTTCGCAATTTATATCAAAACATTATGCAGAAAGGTTTTGGCGTGGCTTTACACGTGCGCACTTAAAAAATGCGATAATGGTTTGTATCAGGCTCTGTATTGTTGGGAACGTTCTAATGACTTGCCAAGCGATGTCTATGTTCCAACAAAAAAAGAATGGAATGATGTCTTAATAAGGGCGCAACGGGCGGGACGAAAAATTTTAAACCTAGGAAAAAAGCGTGCTGCAAAATTATCGGCAGCAAGCTATCGTCGTATTACTAAAACCTTATAAATACGGAATTTGATAACGTGCGGTTGTTGGGATGCCTGCAAGGCGCACCCAATATTTGACCGTTTCGGCCCAATTTTCTTTATATTCGAAATCACTTTTTGTCTCTATCGGGGTGATTGCCCCTGTGTATCCCGCATTCTTTAACTCTAAAATCGACCGTTTCATATGAAAATCACTGGTGACCAGATACGTTTCTTTATGATTTTTTTCTGTGAGCCAGACCGCGCTTTTCAGGCCGTTATCATGTGTATTAACGGCCGCGGCAAAGGTAATATTGGACATGGATTTGGATAAAAAATCATCCCCGCATCGTAATCCATGTTTTCTATAGTGATCGCGATGACCGCKGACATMCANGRTRWGCNCGYGGCCNNGGNCANNMTSWYKKYRAMMGRCKGKATNSWYWKCMCACGCGGCGGTGGTCGCCCGAAAATACGATAACGGATGTGGGCTTTGACGTTTTTGACATTGTGGACGCATGGTTAAAAACATTGTGAATGGCCAAAGAATTTGCGCGTACATTATATGTAAGTGCCATTCCTGAGGCCAATACAAAGGAGCATGCGAGTGTCTTTTGTCTAGAGATCAACATTTGCCTTTAATGCATTATCCTGAATAAATTCACGGCGTGGTTCAACCACATCACCCATTAGGCGTGTGAAAATTTCATCCGCCTTAATTCCATCTTGGACAGAGACTTTAAGCAATGTCCGCGCATCAGGGTCCAAAGTTGTCTCCCATAATTGTTCAGGGTTCATTTCACCAAGACCTTTGTATCGAGAGATCTGTGTTCCCTTGCGGCCGAGTTTAATGGCCTCGGAAATCAGTGTGCTTGGTCCTTTGACTTTCGCAAACACATCGCCCTTATTTGTAAGTTCGGCGGTGGCTGCAAAATAATCAGAGAGAAGCTCAGTTTGTTTCGTCAGGCGAATGGACTCGTTTGAACGAATTTGTTCGGCGCTGATGCGGTGGGTTTCAACAACGCCGCGAAGGTTACGTTCCAAGAGGTATCCGCCAACAGGCGTGAATGATGCTTCCCATGTTTTTTGGTTTTTTCCGGCGATGTTGTTCAGGCGCTGTGCGATTTGCGAAGCAAATTTTTCGCCTTTAGACGCGTCGTCCAAAATGGTGTCGGTTAAGGCGCCAATATTCGCGGCTTGTTCAATGACATCGACTGACCCTGTTTTACGAGCGAGGGACTCAATGGCATTTTTCGCCTTACTTAAATCACTAAGGATGGTGCGGAGCTGGTCTCCAGAGGCCAATGTTTCACCATTGGCAATGATTGATCCATCTTTGGACGCTTGATCAAAGAGGTAACTTTCCATCGCTTCATCGTCTTTTAAATAGGTTTCAGACGAGTTCCCCTTTTTCACTTTATAAAGAGGCGGTTGCGCGATGTAGAGATAGCCGCGTTCGATGACTTCGGGCATTTGACGGAAGAAAAATGTCAAAAGAAGCGTTCGGATGTGTGATCCATCAACATCCGCATCGGTCATGATAACGACTTTGTGATAGCGTAGTTTTTCGATGTTAAATTCTTCGGGGCCGATTCCTGTTCCCATTGCAGTGATGAGTGTTCCAATTTCTTGAGATCCAAGCATACGGTCGAAACGCGCGCGTTCAACGTTCAAAATTTTACCACGCAAAGGAAGGATCGCTTGATCCTTACGGTTACGGGCTTGTTTGGCGGAACCACCCGCTGAATCTCCCTCAACGATGAAAAGTTCAGATTTAGACGCGTCTTTTTCTTGACAATCGGCAAGTTTTCCAGGAAGGGACGCGATATCCAATGCACCTTTACGACGCGTTAAATCACGCGCCTTGCGGGCGGCTTCGCGGGCTGTGGCGGCCTCGACGATTTTACCGACAATTTTGTGGGCGTCTTTCGGATTTTCTTCGAACCATTCGGCTAAGGCCTCGCTGATTCTGGATTCAACAACGGGACGAACCTCGGATGAGACAAGTTTGTCTTTGGTTTGTGATGAAAATTTAGGGTCGGGAACTTTGATGGAAAGGACGCAAGTCATGCCTTCGCGCATGTCTTCACCGCTCAATGCGACTTTTTCTTTTTTCAACAAGCCACTTTCATTGGCGTAGTTATTGATTGTACGCGTTAACGCGCTGCGAAAGCCAGCCAAATGAGCACCACCATCGCGTTGTGGGATGTTGTTTGTAAAGCATAGCATTGTTTCACGGTATGAATCCGTCCATTCAATCGCGGCCTCAACCACGATGCCTTTATCCTCACCAAGTACAGTGACAGCAGGTTTGAAAAGAGGTGTTTTTGCGCGATCAAGCCAGTCAACAAAGCTCTCGATCCCGCCATCGTAATGCAGGACTGATTCTCTAGATTCTTCTTCGCGATCATCACGGAAAACAAGGTTTACACCGCTGTTCAAGAAGGCCAATTCACGAAAGCGGTCTTCCAATGTTTCGAAATCAAATAATGTTTGGGTGAATGTATCTGTGGATGGAAGGAATGTGAGTTCCGTTCCTGTTTGGCCGTTGGCATCGCCAACTACCTCTAATGGAGCCTCGGCATCGCCGTGACGGAAGCGTATGAAATGTTCTTTTCCTTCGCGCCAAATGCGTAAAGTTAGCCATTCGGACAGGGCGTTTACAACCGATACACCAACCCCGTGCAAACCACCGGATACTTTGTAAGAGTTTTGGTCAAATTTACCACCAGCGTGAAGCTGCGTCATGATGACCTCAGCCGCAGAAATCCCTTCTTCTTTGTGCATTCCAACGGGAATACCACGACCATTATCGTTCACAGTGACGGAACCATCAGCATTTAATGTGATGAGAACGCGGTCGCAATGGCCAGCAAGGCTTTCATCGATCGCGTTGTCAATGATTTCATACACCATGTGGTGCAATCCTGATCCATCATCCGTGTCCCCGATATACATTCCAGGGCGTTTGCGGACGGCATCAAGGCCTTTTAAAACCTTGATGGAATCGGCGCCGTATTCGGCGTCATTTTTTGCGTTGATTGCGATGTCTTCTGCTGTGTTGTCAGCCATTATTTTATCCTTTAAAAATCAATGCCTGATTATAGCAGAACACAAGAAAAACCCTAGTTTTTTATAGGGTTTTACACAGGGGAAAAGGCGTTTTATTTTATTTGAAAATTTTTAATCCGCTGGCTTTGTAGCGTTCGATTTTTTGTTGGGCGATACGTTGGTTTTTATACATTTTTTTTCTTA
>NVSI01000075.1 GCA_002401195.1 Alphaproteobacteria bacterium | reverse complement strand
GCAATCTCCTCCCGCAGCTCCAGAGCAAACTCCCGCGCAACCCACTCCAGCTCCAGCACCAACCCCTGCCCCGCTGGATGCTCCAGAAGAAACATCTCCAACACCTGTTCCAGAGGAGCCGGCCATGAATTTCTCCGCCGTTTATTCCACGAAGAAGGCGTGATTGTTTATGATGAAAAGCCTGTGTTCAAACAATGCCGTTGCTCAAAAGACAAAGTTCAAAACGTCATTGATAATTTGAGCGAGGAAGACCGCGACCATGCCGCCGAGGACGGGGCAATTGAAATGACTTGTGAATTTTGCTCCGAGACCTATACAATCAAGATCTAATACGATGATTCTTTGATGATGGAGCGGATCTTATGCGACAGGCACTTTTTACATTATTACTTTCAGGGGCGATGCTATCGGGCTGTACTTCAACGTTGGTTGAAAACGCAGAACCGATCCCGGAGCTGACTTTCGCGCAAATTCAAACAATCCCTGTGAATGTTTCACGCATTAAATTTTCAACGCAACCCGAACGCGGCGCCGCCCTTTGGGATATTGCCAATGACCTTCCGACGCCTCCAAATACGGCGATGAATCGCTATTTAACAAAGCGGTTTAAGGCAAGCGGAACGGATGGGGTTTTGGGCATTAATTTACAAAAAGCGCAAATTCTTTCAGAAGACGTACCGCACGAAAATATGATTCTTTCTTATGTGCCTTTGGCGAATGTCGTTGAATATACGTTCGATATCGTGGTTGGTTTRGACGTYGCCTATATCGCAGGTCAGGCCGACACGACAACAACGAAACGTTTTATGCGCAAAGTACGCATGCCTGTGAACGCGACGATGTCTTATCGTGAATCTCGCCTTCAACGGACCTTGGAAGAGGTCATGCGTGATGTTGACGAGTCCCTTGTCCGCACACTCTCTCATGACTTTAATTTGATTGCTGAGCGGAACATGCCAAAGAAAAACCTTCCGATTAAAACACAGCTTCCTGAAACGGAAACTGAGGTTGGAATTCACTGGAAAGACTTTAAAAAAGAAGTGAGTAAGGCGGCTGATAAAGTCGAAGAAACATTCGAAGAACACGCGCCGCAATCGATTACACCGCGCGCAGTGACAAGCGAGCCTTTAAATAACTAAAATATATTTTAGTGTTTCCAAAAGCGCGGTGAGAAAAACACAAGAAGTGTAAAAAACTCAAGGCGACCCAACAACATTGAGACAATCATAATCCATTTTGCATTATCAGGTAACGGCTCAAACGTTCCTGATGGCCCGATAATATCGCCAAGGCCAGGCCCAACATTGGCCAGGGTCGTCATGGCGCCGGATAACGAAGTTAATATATCTAACCCACAGGCAAGCAAGCCGATGGAAACCAAAACGTAACTGGCGGTAAAGATGAAAAAATACGCCATGACAGACGCGGCAACATTCACCGTAAGCGGTTGTTTGTTGTAATCAATGGTAAAAACCCCGCGTGGGTGAATGAGTTGTTGAACTTGATTTTTTGCAACGCAATAAAGAATTTGAAAACGGAAGATTTTAATCCCGCATGTGGTCGATCCAGCGCACCCGCCGATGGCGCTCAGGAACAGTAAAAATCCAACGGCAAAGCCACCCCAAACCATATAATCAATCGTGCTGTACCCTGTGCCCGTCAAAAGGGCGATCGTTGTGAAGGCCGTTGAAATAACAGTATCCATAGAAAAATCATGATTATGCGCGACAAGGAAGGACACAAGAATGGCGATGGAGAAGATAACAATCTTAAAAAATGCGCGGACTTGTTCGTCTTGAAGGATGTGTGACCAACTTCCGTGGAGGCATTTGATGTAAAGAACAAACGGCAGGCACCCAAGAAGCATAAAAATGATCGCAACAATGGCGGGCCCGTGGGTCATGTAATTCGAAAAGGATGCATCATGCGTTGAAAATCCGCCTGTGGCGATGGTTGTCATCGCGTGCGCAATGGCGTCGAATGGTGTGAAACCAACATAAATATAAGAAATGGCACAAAAGGCCGTAAGCGCGGCATAGATATAAATAATATATTTTGAAAGCTGCGTGGCATTGGCCATGGCTTTTTCTTTTTCCGAGGATTCAAGGCGGAAAAGCTGCATCCCTCCGACTTTGAGGAAGGGCAAAATTGAAATAGCCATCACAATAATTCCAACACCGCCGAGCCATTGAAGGAGGGAGCGCCACATTAATAATCCACGTGGCATGGAATCAAGGCTCGTCATGATTGTTGATCCTGTTGTGGTCAGGCCAGAAACGGCCTCAAACATTGCATTTGTAAATGTAATGTCGGGCAGGGCGAACATAAACGGAAGGCAGGAAAAGAAACACAAGGCGAACCAAGACAGCGCGGTTAAGAGGAACGCTTGACGGCCGGTRATTTTAATTTGTCTTTGACGGTTGGATAAAATGAGCAAAACACCCGTAAATCCACTTAAACCCATTGAAATGGCAAAGGCCTTCCAATCGTCATGAGCGTCGTAAATATCAATGGCGGCAGGGATGGCCATCGTGATGGCCAAGACGCATAAAAAAATACCAACAATGTATAAAACGGGTCTGGGGTCGATGCTCATAATGGTCACTTTATAAGATTGATAGATAAAAGAAAAGGGACACCTCACATATGGGGCGTCCCTTTTTGAATTTTAAATTAATGGCTGTTCTTAATCAAATGTAATAACACCACGACGGTTCGCTGGTTCGCGTGTCGCGTCTGTTGTTTGAACAAGCAATTCATTCTCGCCGCGTCCTTCGGTAATGATCGAAGAAGCAGAGATGCCGCGTGAGATCAATTCTGATTTGATCTTATTCGCACGTGTGTTTGCAAGACGTGCGTTATAGGCAGCGGAACCAGATGTATCTGTGTGACCAACAACACGAATTGTTTGAAGGTTACGTGATTGAACTTCTTGAACCACTGTGTCCAAAACATTCAATCCACCATTACTGATGCGTTTTGAGTCAAAGTCAAAGAAGACAAGGTACATGGCTTCGGCAACGTTCAATGGTTCGTTACCATCAATCATTGATACTGGCTCTGGGAAGGCTTCTGGTGCAACAACTTGTGCAGGCAAAGCGGCTTCGATTTCTGGCATGATTGCAAGGAAGTCTGCTTTACATGGAACGGCCGCGGCCTCGCCATTTGCAACTTCTTCTTGTTCTTCGATCCAACAGTCGTAACGCGCCTGAGCGATCGCTGACTTACCAGGAAGAACTTCACGTGCGCCACGGTCAAATGCAGAAACCAAACGGCCATATGCTGTTGAAAGTTCGGCGATGTCTGCGGCTGTTAGGTCCCAGTCATTTACAGGTTCAGGCATAACAACGGTGCCAGCTGCGGCCTCGAGGCCTTTGCGTGCAAAGTGTAATGCGTCTGCGTAATCTTTTTCGCTGTTTAATTCGTAATTCGAAAATGCGCGATACTCAGATGTTAATTGTTGTGTAAACGGAGACCCTGATGCAGTGGCTTCGTTCAATTTGTCAACTTCGTTGTTTCCTTCAAAAGCTGAACATGCGGTTACTGCAAGGACTGCTGTTGTTAAAGCAAGTGATTTAAATGCGTTCATTATATGGGGTCTCCTTAGCCATTTAAATGGTTTTAAACTATTTCATATAAGGTTTTATAATGCCTTGTCAGGCTTGTAAAGGGTTGAATGACGCCGACGGGCTTAAACTGTTCACAAGCGTTGCATAAGAGTCGCAAGAAATACCTTGACCTTTTATGTACGAAAACGGTACAACACAACATTCCATAAAAAATAAATTCATAATAACAAAAGATAGGAACCAATCACACATGACACTTGATCGTAAAAATATTGCCTTTTTAACTGCGAATGGCGTGAATCAAAATGACATTTCAATGATGCAACGCGCTTTAATTCAGCAAAGAATCTTTCCAAAAATTATTGGTGCAGGCAGTAAATTGATCACATCATGGGATGGTTCACAATGGGGGCATAATTTCGCAATGGATGTGAGTGTTACCGAAGCGTTGGGCGCAGATTTTGACGTCTTAATTATTCCAGGTGGATCACGCGCTATGGATGTGTTGAGCGAAACGGCACACACAAAACGTATTATCAATAGCTTTATAATCGCGGGTAAGCCTGTTGTTGTTATGGGCGATGCGGATTCTCTTTTCAAAACATTCGATATGTCTTTGACATCGGACAGCGTCCGTCTGGTGAGTGAAATCACCGAAGAAACAGTCAAAGACAGTGTTTCTTGGTTCTCAAAATTTGAAACACAAGATATGGATCAATTGGCCGCTTAAGGGTATACTCCATTTTATGAAAGCCGAAACCGAGTCCGTTGTCCAATCCATCCAGCAATCGTTAGCATTGCTGAGGAGGCATCTTTGACTGGGATGTCGCTCTTTCCCGTATTGATGAATTAAACGCACTTGTTGAAAATCCAGACCTTTGGGATGATGCGGATAAGGCGCAAGCCATCATGCGCGAGCGGACAACGCTCCAAGATCAAATTGATTCCGTTCAAGATGTAGAGATCACTCTGTGTGATAATGTTGATATGATCACATTGGCCGAGGAAGAGGGCGATGATGATTTGGTTTTAGAGAGCGAACGCAACCTTTCCACACTTCAAACTAAGGCCGCAAAGATGGAATTGGAGAGCCTTCTCTCTGGTGAAGTTGATAAAAACGATGCGTTTTTAGAGGTGAACGCAGGCGCGGGCGGGACAGAGGCCCAAGATTGGGCGCTCATGTTGCTTCGTATGTATACGCGCTGGTGCGATTCAAAATCTTATAAAGTTGAAATCATTGATCAATCCGATGGCGAAGAAGCCGGAATTAAATCAACAATCATTAAAATAAGCGGCCACAACGCCTATGGATGGTTRAAAACTGAAAATGGTGTGCATCGCTTGGTTCGGATTTCTCCGTTTGATTCGGCGGGGCGTAGGCATACAAGCTTTGCATCCGTGGCTGTCTCCCCCGTGGTCGACGACACGATTGATATTCAAATCGAGGAAAAAGACTTGAAAACAGATACATATCGAGCCAGCGGTTCTGGTGGGCAACACGTGAACACAACTGATTCTGCGGTTCGTATTACACACATGCCAACGGGCGTTGTTGTCGCGTGTCAAAATCAAAGATCCCAACATCAAAATAGAGATTTTGCGATGGGGATGCTTAAGGCAAAACTGTATGAGCTTGAAATACAAAAGCGCGAGCAGGCTAAATCTGATGCCCATGGTGAAAAAACGGATATCGGATGGGGGCATCAAATTCGATCTTATGTGTTGGCTCCGTATCAAMTKRYMAAAGATYWWCGWACKCARRYMGAAACWAANMAATSTNCAMGMSGTTTTRRAKGGMGATMTTGATATRTTTWTWGAGGCMKMRYTKGCGCATCGTTTGGAAAAGAGTGGGGAATAGCGCGAAAATTTCTTGCGATTCATATTTGAAGGTCTATAACTAAGCGTTATGCGTATATTGATATTTTTAACGAGCCTTTATGTGGTTTTGGTTGCTTATGGTGTGAGTGTCTCCGCCAAAGACGATGACCCCATTGCATTGCAAACATCGCAATGGGAAGTGAAGGGCGTCGAAGGCCTTCAGCAGGTTGGCGCCGTTCCTGAAAAATGCACAATGCAAGTTGATTACGATAACGGATTCCGCATTGTTTTGATGGCACGTCACAAAAAATTAACTGCGCTCCGCCTCTATTCAACGGATAAAAGTACAAATAGAGTTTTGAAAATAAAAGGATTTGTCGGCTTGGGGATTGGTAAAAATTCTTACGCCTTGCAGTCTCGTCATGAAAATGGGCAAATCGACGCCAGCCTTTTGACTGTCCCAAGTCTGTCTGAAAAAATGATGAACGCCACACTGATCCGTTTGAAGTTAGGCGTGAAAAATCACTATTTCGCCTTGCAAGGGTTTTCGGATGGGTATCATCGTTTGATGGTGTGTATGGGTATCCGCCCTGCAAAAACTTTAAAAGTTGTAAACGAAGAATCGAAAGTCCCTGGCGTAAAGAATGTTCCGCGCGCACCAACGGCGGCGCCTGAAATGCCGTCCGAACCAATCGATGTTGTGAATGCGAAACCTTTGGATGTTTTACCACCGGTTGTTGCGGCGCCCGTGACGGTCGACAGTAAAACTGACACGGCGTTAAAGATTGCAGAGATGGCAGTAACGAAGGCTCCAACACCAATCGTGATGGCTGAGGTGCCGACGGTGTCCACTTCCGTAGTGTTACCAAAATGGCGTGCGATGAAGGGCGAAAAACTATCATCGGTTCTTAAAAAATGGGCTAAAATTCAAGGAATTAAGACACATATCGCGCTGGATCATGACCCGGTTTTGTCAAAAGACATCGTGTCGACCGGATCGTTTGAAATGGCCGTGAATAAAGTTTTAAAAGAAACTGGAATTGGCGGAAATGCGCCAAGTGCGATTGTTAAAAACGCCAATGGTCGCGTGACGCANNTTGMCSRAWATCAAGGCGGGACAATGGCGCGTTTAAAAGGGCGCTCTTTAAGTCAAACAAATCGTTGGCGCGCTCTTGAAGGCACAGATCTGCGGAAAATTTTAAAGCGCTGGAGCGTTAAAAACAACGTGGCGTTTAAGTGGGACTCATCGGAAACATTCCTTTTGAGGCAGTCTGTTAAAACAACAGAAGGTTACGAAAAGGCAGTCTCATTATTGTTGTCTCAATTCGAAGGGCAATCAACACGCCCCGTGGCACAGTTGAATATTGACCCGAATACGGGGCAAAAATCTCTAACGGTCAAAGTCTCCAAAACCTCTGGATAACTCTGTTTATATCCCTGTGGAAAAAACCTTTGGACGGATGATCGAATGACCCTTATCCTTGAAGTGTGATTCGCATTTTCGTGCGATGTAACAAAGAGGATCCCATGATACGCCGTTCCGTTATAACTCTTGGTTTTTTAGCATCATTGACATTGAGCAGCTCTCTTGTGAATGCGCGCACATTAACGCCCACATCGGGTTGGTCTGTGAACGAAGTGTCCGCGGATCAGGGAAGCGCATATTGCACGTTGGCGCGCCAATACGAGGGGGACTCGGTCGTTACTTTTGCCCGAAACGTAAAGGGCGAAGGGACAATTGCCCTGAATTTTCAACGCGATGTGTTTGATGTTGCGCGTTCCTATCCCATTACGTTGCAGGCGGGGAATGTTTTGCGCCAATATGTGATAAAGCCCGCAAATAATTCGGCTGTTATCATGCGCACAAGTACGGATGCATCCTTGTTTGAGGCGATGCGCGATGCAGGCAGTTTACGTGTGCAAATTGACAATGAAAATTTCACGATTGATTTGAGTGGCTATGCCGACAGCTTGTCAAAATTAAATAACTGCGTTGGTTTGGGAAGGGCAGAGACTGTTGTTGCTCAAATCAAGGCTCCACGACCACCAAAGGCGAACATCAATCAAGTTCCAGAACAAAGAGAGTTAAAAAATCAAGATCGCGCTATTGAAGTGTTGGTGGATGAAAACGCGCAATTGGTCCGTGAACTGGAAGATGAATTATTTGAACAATTGGCACAATTGGCTTCCAATTGTGATGCCGATACTAAAGTTGTCATGATCGGAGCGGTTAATGATATAA
>NVSI01000074.1 GCA_002401195.1 Alphaproteobacteria bacterium | reverse complement strand
GGGGATCGCAATTGCAAAGGCTCATGCTGATCGCGGCCTTCCTCAAATGAACCGCGCGCAACGCAAGGCAGCTCTTCAATTTTCAATGGTTGTTTCTGACCTTAATCAGGCGTCCGATACCGCCCGTAAAGACGTTACTGTATGGGGCGACAGGCAAGTTCGTAAATTGCAATCTTCTGCAAAAAAATACAATGCCCGCCAAAGAACATCCGGCGTTCATATCGCCTGTTAATCACGGACACCATATAAATAGAAAAAAGGGAGGGCCGATTAAATGGCTCTCCCTTTTTTATGTGTTCCCTGTTGAACTGCGCCCCCTACCTTATTGGCAGGAAAAAACCTGCATCTTTGTTTCATTATTTACACCCACCAATTGAAACCCTAGTTTTTCAGCAACACGGATTGAAGACAAATTATCCGAAGCAATTGATAGCTTCAATACTCTTTTTTTATCTTCCTCATTCAGGTTCTTGATCATTTTATGGACTGCCGTTTCAGCAATCAATCGATTACGCATCGTAGGCGCGACACTATACGATAAGTGCAATTCATTTGCGCGGCGCAGCTTTGTCATGAAGCCCGCATACTTATGCCCTTCAAAAATCACATATGTTTTTATCACGCTGTTGATTTTATTATTTTCGAGAGCCAAGGCATTAAAAATAGACCGCGGTGCTTCACCATTTTCAGATGCCTTTGCGAATATTGTAAGTTTTTGGATATCGGGACATAAAGCAATATCAGATAGAATTCCGATATCCAGGCTCTTGATTTCTCTGTATGTAATTTTTTTCATCTATATAGTCATAAATCAACAAAGCCATCCAAGTCAAATAAAAAACGCCCCGAAATTTCCGAGGCGCTTTTTATGTGTTCCCTGTTGAACTGCACCCCTACCTTATTGGCAAGATAAACATTCGTCATATTCGATATCGCCGCTTGGTTTATCGGCTTTCGCTGCATTTTTTGATTTTTGCCAGCTTGTATTACTTTCCGCGCGCTGAATAGATTTCGAACGACAGTAATAAAGAGATTTCACGCCTTTTTTCCATGCTTCCCAATGGATGTCATGCAATGTTTTCTTATGCACATCACCCGGAACAAAGATGTTCAATGATTGCGCCTGACAAATAAACGATGCGCGATCCGCGGCATGTTCAATGACCCAGCGCTGATCCAGTTCAAACGCCGTTTTAAACACGTCTTTTTCTTCATCAGTCAAGCAATCAAGGGTCATCACTGATCCTTCTGATGTGAAAATCTCTGACCAAATCTCTTCGATTTCTTCTTCGGTTTTTCCTTTTTCTTCCAAAATCGCCTGAAGATATTTGTTCTTCACTGGGAATGAGCCCGACAATGTTTTATGTGTATAGGCATTCGCCGCAATAGGCTCAATCCCCGGGGACGCACCACCACAAATAATAGAGATCGACGCCGTTGGCGCCACCGCCATTTTATTTGAAAAACGTTCCATCACACCGTAATCTGCCGCATCAGGGCACGGGCCCCGCTCATGCGCAAGTTTAACGGATGCGTCATCCGCCTGACGACGGATTAATTGAAACATTTTACGGTTCCACACCTTTGCCATCACTGATTCAAATGGGATCATTTTTGATTGCAAGAATGAGTGAAAACCCATCACGCCCAAACCAACAGAACGTTCACGCATTGCGGAATATTTCGCCTTTGCAAAATGATCAGGTGCCTTGTCAATAAAGTCCGTTAACACGTTATCCAACAGCCGCATGATGTCTTCGATAAATGTTGGGTGATCATGCCATTCATCGAATTTTTCCAAATTCAACGATGAAAGACAACATACCGCCGTGCGATCTTTACCATCAGGGTCAATTCCCGTCGGCAATGTGATCTCGGCACATAGATTCGACATTTTCACATTCAATCCCGCCATTTTATGGTGCTCAGGAATTTGCTTGTTCACTGTGTCAATGTAAAGAAGATACGGTTCGCCCGTTTCAATACGCGCCGTCAAAATACGGATCCAAAGATCACGCGCGGACACTTTATCAATAATCGCGTTATTATGAGGAGAGCGAAGCGCCCATTCATCATTATTGGCCACAGCCTCCATAAATGCGTCAGGAACTAAAACACCATGGTGAATGTTCAACGCCTTACGGTTCGGATCTCCACCCGTTGGGCGGCGCATCTCAATAAATTCTTCGATCTCTGGGTGCGACACATCCATATAAAGGGCGGCCGATCCACGACGTAAAGACCCTTGAGAAATCGCAAGCGTTTGTGAATCCATCACTTTAATAAACGGCATCACGCCTGATGTTTTACCATTGCGACCAACAGATTCACCAATGGAACGGATGTTCGATACGTTTGTTCCAATTCCGCCACCACGAGACGCAAGCCATACATTTTCCTGCCATAAATCAACGATCCCTTCCAAAGAATCTTGCATTTCGTTCAAAAAACATGAAATTGGCATTCCGCGATTTGTTCCACCATTGGACAAAATAGGAGTCGCTGGCATAAACCAAAGATTCGACATGTAGTCGTATAAACGCTGTGCATGTTCATCATCATCGCCATAGGCCATAACAACACGTGCAAATAAACCCTGAAAGTCTTCCTCGGCCAATAAATAGCGATCTTCTAATGTCGCCTTCCCGAAGGTTGTGAGGTTCGCGTCCCGTGCGCGATCAATCTTTACGCGTGGTCCTCTTTCCATCTGTGCAACGTCAAACATGTGTGCCCCTTCCCTAAAAAAGCAGAGTTTCTTTATAAAATATTCAAAATGTCCGGCTGATGGGATATTTTGTGCGAAAACACAATCCCTAGTGCCTCGATGTGATTAAGGATACTACATATCGTGTCTGCGTCCATAGGACTATAATCACATCCGGTCGTTTTGGAGGTTATTCACAGGCGAAATGACAGATTTCCGCCACAATTTATTTCAAAAAAAAATTTATCCCCAAGTGGAAAAAAGCCTTTCCAAAGATGCGAATCGATAAGGCCCTTTGTGCATACATATGCAAGAGGAAAATATTCAGAAAATCACCCTTGACTCTCGGTGCATTTCATAGGAATATAATCCTTATCGAGCGCGGTCTGTTTCGCGACCTTGGGTGGAGACAGTTGAAGATTCGGGGCGGGTAATATTGTCGCTTTGTTATGGCTTTTTTATAATTTGACTTGCTGGCTTAAGTTATGGTAAACAGTTGGCCTATGTATGATAGAGACCTCACACTCAAAGAAAAATTCCAAGCCGCAGCCATTGGCGCCTATTTTGGCCTCCTCACTCCTATGAAAATCGGTTTGATTGGTGCGATTTCTTTTGAAGTCGGCGCCAAAATGGGGGCGCCAATGGATGTCAATTGCGGGGTCGCAGGCCTTGTCATGGCAACATATCTTTTGGAATCTGCATTTCAACACACCCGCCATATTCAAAGAAAAATTGAACCCTCTGAAGGCATTCTTGTTTCATCTGTGTCCGCAACCATAACGCTTAGCATATCAATACTGATTGGATCGGCCGCCCTTAAAAACCAAGGCGTCGAATGGAATGACATTAAAAATCAATTCCCTCTTCACGAAAAACACGCCATAAAACCGCCCCAACCTCGATAAAGGTCAGGGCGTTTCATTCATATTTCTTTTGGAGAAGAAAAATTCGCGTTTATCGGTGATTAACCGATATGCCTCCACCAGCCAGAAGCGTTAATAGAGTAAATAGGTTTATAGCGATCAATGCTTGCCACTTGTGACGTGCGCTTAATTTGATTGTCGAGCAACATAGGCCCGTTATCCGTGTACACGATCAAAACCGCATGAGGCACGTTTTTCACTTTATCCTGAACAATCGCAACGCGCATTTTATTTTCTGGAACGCCCAATTGTTTGAGCATCGCATATTTTGCAATCGCGAAATCTTCGCAATCCCCGCCGCGTGCGAAAAATTCAGCCGGCGTCGCCCAATAATCAGATTTACCAAAATTACGCTTATCTTCGATATAGCGAACCTTGTTCACGTAATTATTGACGGCATCCACCTGCGCGTTCATCGACATCCCGCGAAATTGTGCCGTCTTGGAATGATCAAATGACACGCGATCCATTTTTGACAAAATGCCCGTCCATTTTTTAAACGCGCTAATATCGCGGCTTGCGACTTCGCGAGTTCCGAATAATTTCTGGCTTTGTGCATTTTGACGCGCCGCGCCCTGAGGTTGGTACGCAACCTTTTGAATATAYGAATTTTGTTGAAATTGAACGCGCGGATTCAACGATGATGCCTTGGCCGCGCTCACATTAAATGATGTTAATCCAATAAAAACCGTTAAACAGGCCGCAACCGTACGATAGGCCGTCTGTTCAAACAATGTTGAACGAATTTGTGTYTTTGTAACCAAACCACGTTTGGCCAACAATTCACCAAGGCTTAAATCCGATCCTTTTTGATCCTTCAAAGCCGCGTGAAGTTGTTCAGGTGTCAATCGACCGCGTTGAACCAACAATTCACCAAGGCGATTGCGTTCAAATCGTGCTGCTAAACCTCTAAAAAAACCTTTATTATTCTGTGTCATCTTATTCTCTATCCCTTTGATCGAGGACATGTGTCCCCTATAACTCTTCCCCTCATGCCCAAATCCCAGACGGGCATATTCCTTTATATTTATCTAGAATACGGGAAATTCTTTATAAAGGTCTAAAGAATAGATAAAATTCGAACTTCTTTTTAAAAACCCTTGGAAATATTGGTTTTTACGGTTAATTTATTTGCATAAAAACAACCAATGTGCTATATCTACACGCATGGAATTTTATTTTAATAAAGAAGATCGTTATGTCCCCCACTGATTTAAACGCCAAATTCGCCGCCATCCATGATAAAAACGGAACAACGCCCGATTTGGAAAAGGAACGGCTCCACGCGCAATGGGACGCGAAAAAAGACATTCTCCAAAAACATCCTGTTTTCATGATCGTTGAGAAATTAAAAACCGCAAAAACGGATATCTCTGTTCATGAAAAAAACAAACTTTACGCCATTGAGATCACTCTTAAATATGGTGAAGATCGTACATTCACGATCGCAGCGGAGGCCGGATCAAACAAAATATCACTATGCGGAAACAACCACGGCACGCCGAAATACCGCAGTATAGCGATGACCGACCATAATGACGGCCCGTCGTTCTTACGCAATTGGCTTCCTTTTGATGGGGCATGGCTCAACCAAGAAACAGCCAGCATTAAAAATAAAAGCGCGACCTATCACGCATTGGACGCGGATGCTGTTCTYGCCGAAATTTTTATGGCGTTACAGCACGGAAAGAAATTAACCGCGCAACCACCTCATATCCCAGGATCAAAATCCATGAGTTATAATTTCCAACGCTAGTTTAGAAAGCCTAAGAACCCGTCTTCCACAAATCCGTAATCCATGGCGCGGGCCGCATGGTGCGTTTCTTACCATTATGTTTGACCCATTTTCCAATGGCGGCGTCCATTGGTTTGGGCGGGCCGTGAAAGACCAATATTTTACATTCTGCTGGCATTTTTGGCGTTAAAAACGCGCGTAAAAACCGGTTGGGCATACAGTGAATTTTAAATGACTTACACCATGCCTCTGGCCACCATTGAACATCTTGTTTCGTCGCGACAGACCGCGTGAGATACATTTGCTCGTTATCATGTTGCACATACACTTCTTCAAATCGCGCTTCGAAATCCTCAAAAATCCAATGCATTTGTTCCATTTCATAGCGATAAACAGATGAATTCCCAATGCCTTTTCCGGCCTGTGTCCAATTCTCGATAATGCAAAATTCGCCTGGATTATACGTCCAAAAATCATCCAAATTTTCAGTCACAATCATATCGATATCAAAAAATAAAACCGTACCCGTTATGTTATAGGGTGCCTTAGTCAAAGCCGGAGAAAACGAAGAAATCTTGCGCCACCCTGACATTTCATGCGCCGCGCCAAGTTTGATATCAGGAAGTGGCAACGCCTCGATCCCATCGATCAGGCCGCTTGCATCGTCTGTTAAACAAACAAAGCGCACATCGCCACTGGCGTGTTTTTGAACACCGTTATAAAGCTGATTTACAAATTCGGGACCATATTGTGTGCCCCATTTCATACAAAGAATTGTTTTCATGTGTTTCTTATAATATAACTAGACAAAATYTCAAAAAGGTTATTATTCATGCCCCGCCGATCCACAGGCCAAACACGCGCTAAAAACGATAAAATTGGCGTCCTTATTATAAATTTAGGGACTCCTGACGCGACTGATTATTTTTCCGTGCGGCGCTATTTAAATGAATTTTTATCGGACACACGCGTGATTGATTATCCGTCATGGAAATGGCAACCAATTTTACAAAGCATTATCCTGACCTTTCGACCATTCAAAGCGGGCGCCGCGTATAAATCCATCTGGAATAATAAAAAGAATGAATCCCCACTCAAAACACATACGCGCGCACAATGCACAAAATTGAAAAAGGCCTTCAAGGATGAACACCCCAATATAGAATTCGAATGGGGCATGCGATACGGGAACCCCTCTATCGCGCGCGGGATCGATGCCTTGCATGCAAAAGGATGTCAGAAAATTCTATTTCTTGCTCTTTACCCACAATACAGCGCATGCACAACCGCAACCGCGTATGACAAGGCCTTTGAACATTTAAAAACACTGTCTCACCAACCTGCCGCGCGGACTGTTCCGTCATGGTATAAAGACCCTCAATATATAGATGCCTTGGCCAACACGATTACAACCGCAATCGAAAAATTGGACAAAAATCCGCAAGTGATTTTAACGTCATTTCACGGAATTCCCAAAAGATACACGGATAAAGGTGACCCGTATTACCATCACTGCATTGAAACATCAGACCTGGTGCGCAAGAAGCTAAAATGGACAAAGGACAAATGGGAAGCCACGTTCCAATCTCGATTCGGGCCCGAAGAATGGTTGCAACCCTATACATCCGAAACTCTTTCATCCCTTGCACAAAAAGGGGTCAAACGAATCGCAGTTTTGTCTCCTGCCTTCGTCTCTGAATGCATTGAAACATTGGAAGAAATCGAAATAAAAGAAAAAGAAGATTTTTTAAATGCCGGTGGAGAAGAATTCACCTATATCCCATGCCTCAATGAATCGCCCGCGCATATTGATTTGCTATCTGATTTAATTAAAAGAGAAATGAGCGGTTGGATCAATTAGACGATAAAATCATTTTAAGAGGAATGTTCATGCCCATACGATATGTCAGTGGGGAAGAACATTATTATAGGGGACACAAACATCCCACTTAAAATGACAAAAGCGACCTTCTTAGGCCGCGCGGTTAATCTTTTCCTGTTTATCGAATTTATTGTGAGTATCGCTCGTGATATTAATATTAACCGCCAACATTTCACGTTCTTGATCTAAAAAACGAATAGCCGACATTAAATCATCGTAAGACATTGTCTTTACGTCTTTTTCCATGATTTCTTTTGCGTCTATCTTTGTCATGTCTTCAAGCATTATGCGTCCTCACTGGTCTGTACTGTCATCATTTATATAACTTAAGTTGCATTCTGTCAAGTAATTAATTGACTTAAAAACAATATTGGTTGACTTTTTGTATCAAAAAGGTTAAAAAAGTATTAACTTTCA
>NVSI01000073.1 GCA_002401195.1 Alphaproteobacteria bacterium | reverse complement strand
TTTGGTTTTGGGCGCACGCGTTGATGGGTGTTTTGTCGCCAAAAGCGAAGTGTCCAGCTGGCCTGGATTTGGATTTTTGGCAAAATTGCAAAAAACGATCTTTATTGTCCGTCAAAAATCGGCTTTAAGGCAATCGCGCCGCTCGATCGCCGATGCGATGGAAAAGGGGCATGATATTATTTTGTTCCCTGAGGGTACCTCAACGGATGGTTGGGATGTTTTGCAATTTAAGGCGGGATTGTTGGGGATATTTTTTCCAAATGAAAAAGAGAAAACGGATGCGAATGCGATTCCTGTGATCGATAATGCATTGGTTCAGCCTCTTGCGATTAAGCATCTGAAAACGAATGGAATTCTTTTAACAAAGGATCGTCAGGATTTGCGCGATTTCTATGCGTGGTATGGGGATATGGAACTTGTGCCGCATTTATGGGCGCTTGCACACACATTCAGCACGGATGTGGAACTTCACTATCTGGATTCTTTGGCTCCGAATGATTTTGTTCACCGTTTTGATATTGCGAATGCGGCGCATGAACGGGTTTCCAAAGCGATCAAAGGATCCGAATAAGAATGGCAACAGATACACAAAAAAAATCAATACCGCCCAAGCGTGACCTGACGAAGGGCCCTATCATGGGACATGTTTTGCGCATGTCCGTGCCGATGGCGATTGGAATCGGCGCTTTGATCAGTTTTACAATCGCAGATGCTTATTTTATCGGACAGTTGGGCGCGACAGAGCTTGCGGCGATCGTTTATACAATTCCCATTACAACGTTGTTTTTTAATTTGATGTTTGGATTTGCGATTGCGATGAGTGCGACAGTATCGCGTAAAATCGGTTCTGGCCTTCGCGATGAAGTGCGCGTGACTGCGACAATTGGCATTATGATGGCTGTGCTTGTATCGTCCAGCGTCGCTCTTCTTGGTTATTTAACCATGGAGACGATTTTTAGAGGCCTTGGCGCGGGGCCTGAAACAATGCCGTTTATCCGTGATTATATTCMAATATGGTGCGTGGGATCCGTCTTTTTGGCAGTACCGGTTGTCGCAAATTCCGCGATTCGTGGAACGGGGGATGCCTTTTGGCCGGCCGTGATTATGGTATTGATTGCGATTATTAACGTTATTTTAGACCCTATTTTGATTTTCGGCCTTTTGGGTGCGCCGGCCTTGGGCGTAAAGGGCGCGGCGATTGCGTCGACGATTGCCTATATTTGTGCCATGGTTGTGGCGTTATCAATTTTATCCTTTCGTGAAAAACTCTTCGCTCCCTTATGTATCTTTAAAAAGGCGTCATGGGCTCTTGTGGCGAAACCTATTCTTATGATTGCGATCCCTGTGTCCTTGGCGAGTATTATTGCGCCGCTTATGACCTATGGATATACGGCGATTTTATCGGAAATGGGTGATGATATTGTGGCTGGATTTGGAATTGCGTCACGTCTTGAGGCGTTTTCCTTGATCCCAATTATGGCGGTGGCGGGTGGGATGGCGCCTCTTGTCGGACAAAATTTCGGCGCAGGGTTGCAAGATCGCGTGGCCGAGGCCTTACGCAAAGCATTGACCTTTTCCATCGGATATGGCGTTTTTTGCGCGGTTGTTTTTTATGCGATTTCCGATGTCGTTGCAAAGGGGTTTTCCGACGATGTGAATATTCAAAACACCGCGGCGCTTTATTTGGCTGTTGTTCCTGTGTCTTATATTGGGGTGAATATATTTGCGGTCATAACATCGATGATGAATGCCACGGGGATGCCAAAGCAAGCCTTGACCTTAAATATATTGAAATCGTTTATTATTGGCCTGCCTTTGGCGTATGTTTTAACGGATATGTACGGCCTTGAGGGTTTTATAACCTCGATCGTTGCGACGAATATCGTGGCGATGATTGTGTGTCTTTTCTTTAAAAAACGCATCCGTTGCATAGAGGCATGCAAATCAGTATCCTAGGTGTAGAATAAAAACACGAAACTAGGGGTACCTTATGACGGACGATCAAAAAGCAGATGTAAATATAGATGAAGAACTTTCAAGCTTGGATGAGTTTTTGAGTGATGAAAATGATTCTGAGGCTGAGGCTTTTCCTTTGGACGGCGACGAGGATGATTTTGGCGCCTATGCTGGCGAAAAAAAGGGTAAAGGGAAAATGATGGGAACTGTTGCCCTGATCGCTCTTCTTTGCGGTGGTGTTTATGGAGGAATGAAATATCTTCCTGACCTGATGGGCAATTCAACCTTGTCTGATTTTGAACAAAATATGATGGCGCGATCACAAAATTTTTCCGAAGATTTGTTGTCTGATGTTTCGATGCCTGATGTTCCTGAACCGGTTACATCTGCGCCTATGGATGATATAATTCAAATGGCAGACCAACCCTTCACCAATAACAATCCAGAAGAGCAAGACTTACTGGTTTCTGGTGTTGATGTCACGGTCGTTCCCGAAGGCGAACCGTTGCCTGATGATATTTTGGCCATGATGAATGATGTCATTGAAAATGCGTCTGTTTCTTCTGGGTTTGGAGAAGAAGAAACTCTTGATGATGGTGTAATTGAACCTGCTGTTATAGACGATTCTCAAGCCGCATCTACGAACGTCGCGCCGATTCAAACGGAAACAGCCTCAAGCATTGCCGAGATTGTCGAGATCGCAGAAGAAGCGTCAGAGACAGTTGCGAACACGGCTGGTGAAGTCGTTGTTGATGTCGCTGATGCCGCTGATATCGCTGATGCCGCTGATATCGCTGATGCCGCTGATATCGCTGATATCGCTGTCGATACGGTAAACGCGGGTGACGTGATGGATACTCTCCCTGATATTATTGATGACATGTCTGATACGGCTGGATTCCCTTCATCCTTTGAACGGATCGAAGCAACCCCGATGAATAAAACAATGTATGAAAGCGCACCAAAAAAATCGCAAATTTCTCCCGTTGTTGAGGATATGTCCCAAAACGAAGTTCTTGTGGATGCTGTGGATTCAATGGTGAATGAAGTGGCTGCGCCAGTCTCTGTCGTTGTTGAAGGAATCGTCGAAATGGTGCCAGAGATAGCAATCGAAACACCGGAAATGGCGACGCCAGATCCAGTAACCGAACCTGAATTACCTCCAGTGCCAGAGCAGCCAATCGTTATGGATCCTGTTGTCGCGGATCAACCTGAAATCGTTGAAATGGAAGATCGCGCGCCGCGTATGCCCGTTATTGAAGAGGCCGCGCCAGAAATTGAATCTGTTCAGGTCATTGAGAAAAAGGCCGTTGCTGTTAAAAAGGTAAAATCGATTAAGAAAAAGAAAAAAGTCGTTCAAAAGAAAACGAATCCACGTGTGACGAAGGCGCGTAAAGCGTATGAGTCGGGTGATTATCAAACGGCTTTGGATCTTTATGCGGCTGTTTTAAAAACGGACGCTGGAAACACGGCGGCACTGACTGGGAAACAATTGACCAAGGCGAAATTAAGAACATTGACGCCTGCGCCGATTTCTGTCGCTCCAGTGGTTGAACCTCTTAAATCACAGCCACCATCATTTTCATCCGAATTAATACCGTCATTGGATGTTAACAAAGACGATCCACGCGATGCAAAGGCGGCCTTGCTACGGGCGCAAAATTACGTGCAAAGCGGGAATAAAGCAAAGGCGTTGGAATGGTATAAAAAGGCGTTACAGCTTGATGCTATTTATCCATCAAACCTTGATCGCCGCGCGATCTATAGCGCAATTGCAGGATTGTAATTAATGATATCCATGGATGATTTCTGGTTGTATCTAGAGGTCTTTCCATGGCTTGGATATTGCATCAGCGGTTTTTTTGGATTGATCTTCGGAAGCTTTTTAACATTCCTCTTTTATCGTATTCAAAATAATGAGCCGTGGCTTTGGGGGCAGGGCGCATCCCGATCAAAATGCCCGTCATGCAAAATAAATCTTGGGGCGATTGACCTTATTCCCGTTCTATCTTGGGCGATCTCTTGTGGAAAATGCCGTCATTGTAAAAAAGGGGTGCCGATCCGATACCCCCTCATTGAAATTGGAACGTCGATTATTTTCCTACTAATTTACCGAGTATGTCAGGGATAGGCAGGATAATCGTATTTGTTCTATCGCCGGCAATTTCTTGTAATGCGGCAAGATAACGAAGTTGCATTGTTTCAGGGCGGTTTGCCATGATTTTTGCGGCTTCGTCCAATTGTTTTGCGGCTTGAAATTCACCTTCGGCATTAATAATTTTCGCACGGCGGTCACGTTCTGCTTCGGCTTGTTTTGCAATCGCGCGGATCATTGATGGGTCAATATCGATGTTTTTCAATTCAACATTCGTGATTTTAATCCCCCAACCTTCGGTGGCTTTATCAAGAATGATTTGAACATCACCGTTCAGGTCGTCACGTTTTGAGAGCATGTCATCCAATTCGTGCTTTCCAAGGACTGAACGTAATGTTGTTTGCGCAAGCTCGCTTGTCGCTTGATAGAAATTTTCAACCTTGTTGATTGCATCGGCAGGGTCAACAACGCGGTAATAAACAACAGCAGACACGCGAACGGAAATATTGTCTTTTGAAATCACGTCTTGTGGAGGGACATCTTCGGTACGGATACGTAAATCAACTGTGACCATTTGTTGCACAAGCGGGATAAGGATAATAAGCCCAGGGCCAGTCGTGTGAGTGTAGCGACCAAGAGTATAAATAATACCGCGTTCATATTCGCGCATAACGCGGACAGATGTCGCGATAAAAAAGATAATAGGGATAATGAGAACAAAGAGAAATTCCATAGTTTTAAGTTTCCTTTTTTACAGTGAGTGTTAAGTTTTTATAAGCCGTGATGGCGACAATGTCACCTTTTGAAATTGTGTCGGTTGATTTTGCGCGCCAATCTTCGCCTTCGAAAACGACTTTTCCTTTTTTACCGCTCCATTGTGTGACCGTTACGAGTTTACCCATCATGGCCTCGGTGCCTGTTTCGATTTTTTTACCAAAGGCTTTGAATGCGAAATAGCCGCCGATCGAAAATATAATGAAGATAGAGGATCCAAGTCCCGCAATTGTCGCGAAACTAACCCCATAGAGGTTATCCATGCCAGATTCATGCATGGTGAAAAGACCATAGAGAAAGGCAAGAAACCCAAGAAACCCCAGACTTCCCATTGATACGACAACAAGTTCCATCGCAAGAAGAACAATGGCAGCAAGGAAAAGTGTTTCAACGGACATAGTTTTTTAAGCCTCTTTTGTTTTTAACTCTTTGAATAGTGTTAACAGGTCGGCATCAAATTGTCCTGTTTTTTCAAATTCCATACGCTTTATAACGGAGGCGGCGGACAGATCTCGGTCTTTGAAGTGTGGGCGGTAAACGCTCCACCCGTCAAATGCATCGCAAATACAGGCAATGCGAACGTTTTTTGAAAGCTCACCTTCTGTTTTCCCAAGGAAACCGACGCCATTTAATGTTTCGTGATGGTTTTCCATGATATCGATTAATAAGGTGAGAAAAGGGTCTGTGTTGCACTCCTCGCCAAATTCAGTGCGGACGATGTCAACGCCGCGCCATGTATGCGTACGGCGCGTTGCGCGTTGGTCTTCGGTTGGTTTGTCCTTTAGGTCCCAAATTTCGATCGGGAGAGCTGTCTTTCCGATGTCATGAGGCAAAGTCGCCCAATACAGCGCATCGCATTCTATGTCGTTGTATCCTGCGGCCTTTGATAATGTTTTTACATCTTGTGCAACGCGACCGGAATGAAGATGAAATGCGTAAGGGTGCCCCTCGGGTCGTTGCCTGTCATAATCTTCAAGGAGCGCAAGATTGCGGCGTATAAAGTCTTTTTGCTGGTCGGTTGGTGAAATCAACATGATTAGAAATATAGTCTGAAACGTCGTGTCTTTCAAACGTTGAATAAAGGGAGATGCGATCAATCGGAACAGATGAAAAACACGCGACCTCGTGAAGGGTATAGTTTTTGGGCTTTTTATCGTGAAAATTGGATAAACTATTGTAATAATCTTTATACGCCATTTTCCCATCGTTACGGAATGTGCCGTCCGAATTGCGGAATACGGAAACGTCCGTATAGTGAACATCATCACTGCTTTTGACTTCGATCTGAAGGCAGTGGAATTTGGAGTAACTCAAGTTTTCATTAAAAAATTGATGAAGGGTGTCTTTTTCAAACGGAGAATTAATCCAATCGTTTGGAATAGGCTCCTGAAACGCAAAAAACGCGGAATCATAGGCCTTTATGTCTCGAATCTCTTTTTCCCAGCGATCGGAAAAAAAGATAAAGCGTTTTTGAGGTTTGAGGGACGGGGGGATGTCTGGTGCGTTTTCTAGGTCATGGGCCCATTCATCGCACAGAGATTTTAAATTTTGATCGGATATGTATCGATAAATATGCGCCATGAAATATACCTGATTTACATGGTTTTCAAGGCGATGGAGGAGGCGGCTTTATTGCTGTTTTTGTGATATTCGTGTTTTTTGGTGTCGAAATCATCAGGGACGACGCATTGTTTGGCTTTGTTAAAAATCCGAATGGGTGAGTCCCCATTTTTGCCGGCTTTGAATATAAGGTCATATTCCGCAGGTGCGATTTTTTTGACTTCGTTATCATTGATGTTGTCGCGCCCAAAGAGAGGGAAGGCACCGTCATAGTTACGAAATCCGAGTATATAAAACGTATCATCACGTTGTATGATTTGGCGCGGGTATTCAAAGGCTTCGAAAGTACTATCGTCTGTTTTGAAAACAAGAATTGATGGAGGGGTTGTTAAACCGAGTGTACGATACGCTTTATCAAGATCGATAGGAAGGCCGGACCCTTTTGGAAGTGGACTTTGTGCGTTCACAACTATTTTCGCAGCCTTGGCGAATTCGCCGCCTAGTTTCAGGACGCCAACTTGGGTTCGGTCGATTGACATTGGAAAGCTCATGCGCTTAATATGGCAACTATTATGCTGGTTTGCAAGGATTATTTAAAATTCGGCGCGGCGTTAAATTTTTATCAACTAATTTTTTGTAGGATAAAGATGTAATCAATAGCGAGGGGATAGAATAAATGACACCAAAATTTGCAGGCGGCGGCGTGGTCGTTCCAGTGGTTAAATAAGATTTATAAAAGATAAAATAAAAGTACCCAGAAAAGAAAATAATATTAGGGATGTTTTAGTTGATGATTATTTTACTAAAAATATAAAAGATTACAAGTTTGTAAAAGAAGAAAAAAATAATCTAGGTCAAGTTGATATATTTATACAAGAAACTTTAACAAATGAAAAACCAGAATTCATAATAGAATGTAAAATTTTAGATAATAAAAATATAAATGGAGTAGAAGGATTGAATGCAAAATATATTAAAAACGGTATTCAAAGATTTTTAACTGAACACTATTGCTCTTATAATAATTTCTATGTTAATGCAATGATTGGTTTTATTACTGAAAAAATAAATATTGTAGAAAATATAAATAGTATTAATGTTCTATCTGAAAAGCTTTTTAATAATTTAGAAAATCGCATGATGTTAATATGTTTAGTTATAAAATTTTAAAATAATTAATTTTATAAAACCAAATTACGCTATAAATGAAAATTTTCCAGATAACAATTAGATACAGTTCCGCTGCTTAGTATAGTAAAAAAGGTAGAAGATTATAGGGAACAAGTTAGGGACAAAGAGTTTGAAAAAAGAGAGTTTGAAAAAATAATAAAGGATG
>NVSI01000072.1 GCA_002401195.1 Alphaproteobacteria bacterium | reverse complement strand
CGCAAAATGATTATGGCAACTGCCAAAGATTTACGCGTATTACTGGTCAAACTGGCAGACCGATTGCATAACATGGAAACGCTTGATTTTATTAAACTTCTTCGCGCAAAAACAACGGAACTTGATATTAAAGATGAGATGTTAAAACGTGCCGTGAATGTTGGGTTTTCGGGCGGTGAAAAAAAACGGAATGAAGTCCTTCAAATGGCCATGCTTGAACCTTCATTTTGTGTGTTGGATGAAACGGATTCTGGTCTTGATATTGATGCGCTTAAAATTGTGGCCGATGGTGTGAATTCATTGCGCACTGACGACCGATCATTCCTTGTGATTACACATTATCAACGTCTTCTTGATTATATTGTTCCTGACTATGTTCACATTTTGGCGGATGGAAAAATTATCAAATCGGGTGACGCTCAATTGGCGAAAGATTTGGAAGAAAAAGGCTATGCCGGTTTCGTGAGTGAGGCGGCATAAATGACTGCTCTTCCCACTCCTAAATCAGAACGATGGAAATATTCTAACTTACGCGCCTATGTGGCGGGAGAGTACAGCGTTGAGCCATTATCCGTTGGCTATAACGGGGACGAAAAATTCATTCAAAATGCGGATGTTGCGCGCGAACCGTGGGCGGTCGATGCCTATGGCGATATGGCATTATGGGAGGGGGCACAAGATGTATTTCACATGCATATCCCAAAGGGTGCCTGTGTGGATCACGCAGTGTCTTTATCCGTTGAAATTGAAAAAAATATAAAATCCGAAGGCGCAATCCATATCACATTGGATGCGGGGGCGACCCTCACGATATTCGAAGATATATCGGTTGCTGGATGGTGTAATCGTTCTATGTTTATCACTCTTGGAGAGGGCGCGGAACTGACCCATATCCGCACAGGTTCTGGGGACGGTGTTGTAACGAATTTAACGCAGGTTGAACAAGGGGCAGAGTCGAAATATAACGCCTATTCAATGTTGTCTTATGCTGAATTTATGCGTGATCAAATTCATGTTCGCATCGCGGGTGAAAATGCGAAATGTTACCTCTCTGGCGCGAAAATTTTACAGGGCGAACAACATAGCGATACATGCATTTTGATCGAACATGCCGCGCCGAATCCATACTCAAATCAAAATTACCGCAATCTTATTGATGGTCGCGCGCGCGGCGTTTTTCAAGGAAAAGTCCATGTGCATCAGATCGCGCAAAAAACAGATGGCTATCAATTGTGTAACTCAATGTTGTTGTCTGAACGCGCGGAAATGAATACAAAACCTGAATTGGAAATCTACGCGGATGATGTTAAATGTTCGCACGGCGCGGTGACGGCTCAGGCCGACGCAGAACCATTATTTTACATGATGGCGCGCGGTATTCCAAAGGCCGAGGCCGAGGCGATGTTGCGCCAGTCTTTTGTGGCAGAAAGTTTAGAAGCCTTTGAGGGGGATGAGAAAATTTACAACGCCCTTTCCGAAAGAATTCAAGATGCCATTACTTGATTTAAAATCTGATTTCCCGTCTTTGTTTGAAAAGGATTTTGCCTTTTTAGATTCGGCGGCAAGCGCGCAAAAACCAAAAATTGTGATTGATACAATGACATCCGTGATGACGGATCATTACGCGAATATTCATCGCGGGCTTTATGATTACTCTCAAAAAACCACCACTATGTACGAGGCTGTTCGTGAAAAAATACAGACCTTTATCAATGCACGATCGAAAAATGAAATCGTGTTTACACGTAATGCGACCGATGCAATTAATGTGGTTGCGCATAGCTGGGGCCGCGCACATTTGACGGCCGGAGATGAAGTCATTCTGACGGAAATGGAACATCACGCGAATATCGTTCCATGGCAATTATTACGTGATGAAATAGGGATCGAACTCAAAATTATTCCAGTGACCGACGACGGCGAACTGGATTATGACGCGTTTGAAAAAATCCTGTCATCCAAAACGAAATTTGTTTCGGTTGTTCATACGTCCAACAGTCTTGGAACCGTGAATGATGTCGCGCGGATCATTAAAACGGCGCGCGCCCACAGTGATGATATTAAAATTATGATCGACGCGTCCCAAGGTGCGGTACATGGTAAAATCGATGTTCAGGCATTGGATTGTGATTTTTTAACATTTACGGGGCATAAATTATACGGCCCAACGGGTGTTGGCGCTTTATGGGGGCGTGAAGAAATTCTTAATGCCATGCCGCCTTATCAAGGCGGTGGAGATATGATCGAAGCCGTTACATTTGAAAAGACGACTTATAAAGACGCGCCAGCACGATTTGAGGCGGGGACTCCATCAATCGTGGATGTTATCGGCCTTGGCGCGGCGATTGATTATGTGTCCGCGATCGGGATGGAAAAAATTCATGCGCATGAACACCAATTACTGAACGCAGCGACAGATGGTTTGTCGGGCGTGAAAATTTACGGATTGGCAAAACAAAAGGCGCCTGTGATATCCTTTAATATGGGTGGCGCGCATCATTCCGAWATTGGCATGATATTGAATAAGGCGGGCGTTGCCGTGCGGACGGGACATCATTGTTGTATGCCGCTCATGAAACGGTTTGGAATTGATGGGACGGCGCGCGCTTCATTTGGTTTATATAATGATATGAATGATGTGGAACGGTTCTTGGTTGGAATGGATAAAGTGAAAAGGTTGCTGACATGAAAAAACACGCAAACGCAGACATGATTAAAAACGCAGTCGGCGAAGATAAATTTGATGAATTACAAGAGCCACCGATTTTAGAGGCGGATAAAACGCACCCTTTATTTGTACCTGCGCGCAATGCACTGTGCGCGGTGTATGACCCTGAAATCCCAACAAGCATTTATGAACTGGGCTTGATTTTAAAGATGGTGTTTAAAGATGATAAGGACGCCGGAGTTACCGATATCCACGTTGATATGACCCTGACATCACCGGGGTGTCCCGTGGCACAGGAAATGCCAGGCATGGTACAAAATGCAATTTTTCCAATTGAAGGCGTGGGCGAAGTCACCGTCGATATCATTTGGGAACCCACATGGTCGCCGTCAATGATGGCGGAAACGGCAAAAATGGAATTGAATATGTTTTAGGCGGCGATGAATATGAAATCATTATTAACAGTATCGAATGAGGCGAAAACATGGTTGGAGAGTAAAATGTCCGGCGATGATGTGATGGGGATTATGGTTGAGGTCTCTCAAAAAGGGTGCGCAGGCGGTGAATATAAATTCTCGCCACTTACAAGAGATGCTGATATTTCATTGCTGGATAAAGTGGATGATAATGGCGTGACGATATTTTTTCCACGCACAGATTTATTGAAATTAATGGGGTCTGAATTGGTTTTGGCGCAAGATGAATTCAACACACGTCTTGATTTTAAAAATCCAAACGAAGATTCGCGGTGTGGATGCGGGGAGTCTGTGTCCTTTAAGGTTGAACGCGATTAAGTGATTTCTAACTATTTTCGTCATTACACGGCTTGACCGTGTAATCCATACGATAGATGGCAATGAATGGGATTACACGTATTTACTTCGTAAAACGTGCAATGACGGTAGGTAAAAACACAAAAAGCAACCCGATCAAGCAGGTTGCTTTTGAAAAAGATATAAGCCTACGAAACTCTAGCGCGTTGGCGCAGGGGCTTTTGGTCCTGTTGAAACAACGCCAAGATTGCGTACATTTGCAGCGGCCATTTTCATACGTTCATTCACGAAAGGAGCGGCGGCGTTTTTAAAGTTTTGTCCAGATATTCTCATGTCTCTGTTCCTTTTTCTTATCTACTGTATTTATCCTACAGCGTAGTCCTTAATTTAAGGTTAAATCTTTTTCATAACCTTCTATAAGATCATAATAGCCCATCGAGCCGAAGCTGTCAATAAATTCAGACTTATTTGCCAATTTCCCAAGTTCATAGACAATTATTGTCTGCCAGAACAGCTTGTCTTCGAATTTTTGACCTTCGCGGTGCGTGTACATGCTCTCTCCCTTTTCAAGGCCCATACGGCGGAGAGCAGGATCATATTCTTGGATGGCCTCGCGCAGGGCACCAGTCAGGTGAATTGTGAGGTCAGGGTCGTCAAATTCAACGGAATCACTGGCGACAAGATATGCATTTTTGGCGTTGGATGTGTAATCGCGCGTGGGACCACCGCGTAAAATAGTGATTTTAATCTCATTTTCATTCGCAAAATCAACAAGTTCTTGTCCAGCCTCGCTTTGCGCAAGGTTGTTGAGGGCATAATCAATGATTTCACGCTCCTGAGCATGGCGAATCAGGCGTTTTTCAGCGGGTTTTGTATTTGAAACGGCTTTTTTAAGAGCCTCGAATGGATTTTTTATCATGTTATGCGCGCCCTCCAGCATGAGAGGCCATGATCATCTCGCGCGGTTGGATGTTGATTTCTCCGCTTGTTGTAACAGAAATCCCCGCCTGAACCAGCGTTCCGTCGTAAAACAGGTCGCACAGAACAATAAAATCTTCGGTTTCTTCGTTAATGGCGATGGACGGGGCGACATGTTGTTGTTTGAGGTTAACTTGTTGATCGAGGCTGAGCGAGTCAAGGAATGGCAAGTTTTCAACGTCGCCAATCATGTAAATATCGCCGTCATCGCCGCGAATGTTTTCAAGGTAAAATTCAACGTAATCAATGACGTTTGTTTCAGTCAGGTAAAGCGTTCCTTTTGTGTTCACAATGGAAATAGGGGATGGAGAGCCGTCAAGAAGATGAAAACTTTCACCATCACTTAGAAAATCGAGGGAAAAGCTGGGCAATGTTGCGTAATTTGTAACGCGATAAATCATATAATCTTGATAAAATGAAAGGGGTTTAAAGCTGGCTTCGCTACTGTTTGGGGCAAACATCCCCGGATCCGCAGCAATGGATATATGCTGCAGTATCTGTTGGGATTGTGTTTTGTCTAATCTATTCCAGTCCATGAATCTCTACAAAGTTTATAGGGGATTATACACCTGTCCAGACATAAAGTCATTTTAAAGCGTTAAAAGCGGGAATTAATACATCTTCGCCGTGATTTGCGTGACGAGATTCTTCGGAAATAATTTGTCTCCATTTGCGCGCGCCCGCGACGCCTTGGAACAAATTCACCATATGTCGTGTCACGGCACTGATCGGCGTGTCGTATTTTTCTTTTTGATCGTTCGCATAGGCGATCATCGCATTCACGATCTCTTCATCTGTGATTGAATGATCCGCGTTATAAAATTCACGTTCAATATCAATAAGGATACGTGGGTTTTGATAGGCCGCCCGCCCAATCATTAATCCATCATAGTCATCGGCAAGAGACTTCATGGTTTCAAGTGTTGTGATTCCACCATTAAGATGAATTTTAAGAGTGGGGTTTTCCTGTTTAATCTGTTTCACAAGGTTGTAATTCAGGGGTGGAACTTCTCTGTTTTCTTTCGGGCTGAGGCCTTTGAGCCATGCTTTGCGGGCGTGAATGGTGAGATCGTCACATCCAGACTCGCTAACAATCCGAATGAAATCACGAAGCATGGTGTTCTCGTCCGCGTCATCAATGCCTATGCGACATTTTACCGTGATGGGAACGTTGGATACGTCTTGCATCGCCTGCACGCATTCTCGGACAGTTTCTGGTTGTGCCATAAGGCAGGCGCCAAAGGCTCCGCTTTGTACGCGGTCGGACGGGCATCCGCAATTGAGGTTTATTTCATCATATCCATAGGGAGAGGCGATTGTAACGGCCTTTGCCAATGCTTTGGGATCGCTACCGCCCAATTGAAGGGATAGAGGGTGTTCGACGTCGTCGTAACGAAGATGTCGGCCAACATCACCGTGGATAAGGGCGTTCGCTGTGACCATTTCTGTGTAAAGAAGGATGGATGGCGATAAAAGACGGTGGAAATATCGACAGTGCCGATTGGTCCAATCCATCATGGGCGCAACTGAAAAAATGGTCTGTTTATTCATCTGTAGAGGTTTAACAGGAAGGGCAGGGCAGGCAAAGTTTTTATTTTTCACTTCGTGTCTTTGGTGCTTCCTGTTAAAAATACATATGAAATTGATTCTCCTTCTTTGTGTTTTGTTATTTCCGAATATAGCCTCAGCGCAAGTGATCGGGGAGGTCACAAAACTTCCCGTTCCGCGATTTGTCTCTATCCGATCGGATCGTACTTATGCCCGAACGGGTCCGGGGACACGTTACCCGATCAAATGGGTGTATCAAAAAAACAATATGCCAGTCGAGATTACCCAAGAATTCGATACGTGGAGAAAAATCCGCGATGTCGAGGGTGAAGAGGGCTGGGTTCACCAATCTTTATTGTCTGGAAAACGGTTTGCCGTGATGAACGAATCTCAGGCGATGCCTCTTTTAAAATCGAATGATGATGACGCAAGGCCTGTGGCATTAATCGAATCTGGCGCGATTCTTCGTCTTGAATCGTGCAAAGGCCAATGGTGCGAGGCTTCGGCTTCGGGCTTTAACGGTTGGATTTCCTATGATTCCGTATGGGGTGTTTACGAAGGCGAAGAATTTGATTAACAATAGAGGTGTCTGATTCACATCGTTCTGATGTGTCACACTTCATATCTTTGGCTTTCGGGTCGAATTCAAATACGGGAATATTTATCATGACAAATGTCGTTACGGGACATTTCGATTCAACTGCGTCGTTGCACAAACAAATCGAATCTTTGTGTTTGGTTGATGGGCAAATGAATAATGATCGCTTTCTTTCGCTTTATGCGGGCGCGATCGCAGAATGTATTCTTGATTATGAAGATTGGAAGGAAGGCCTTGATGAGGCTTTTAATCTTTCAAAGCCATTCGAAGACGCGCTGGACGCGAATCAATGGCGCGATAATGGATATGGCTCTCATGCCTTTATGATTGATAAAGATACGGAACTTGGGCGCTCTCTTGTACGTCCGTATTTGGATGATAACGCGGGTACGTCTTACGTTATGCTCCGTGACTTGATGTCCTCGTTAAAATTTTTAATGGGCGAAGAAAATGATTTTTGGTCATGCCTTTATGATATGACGGCTCTTGTCTTGGTCTGTGAACAATGTGTTCATACATTGTGTGATCAAGTGATTGATATTTGCATTGGTGATGAGGCGTGGAGCCTTGGCGATTGTGTTCAGGCTTTGGGCGGTTTATCAGGGCAATATTACGCGCAATCTTTGGGTAATCAGGAACTGGGCTGTTCAAAAGACGCCGTCATTAACCATGGATTTGATTTTATGATCCATTCGATCATGAGCGAGGCGATGCGCCTTGGTATGCCTGATCATGCGGGCGTTTATACAATGCTTCCTGCCAATGATACAAAAAATCACGTGCCATTCCGCAGATCAGAAGCTGTGGATTTAATTGCAACCCCACTCTTTAAAATATTCAAAGTGTATGACAGTGATTTACGTTCCATGATGATTGCAAAGGCGACAGGACGTATGATGGCCGTGGCTTCGGCTGGAGATTCGGCCGATATGGATTGCTGTGTCGTGACGCCTTTGGCGCTGTCGTCGATGCAAGGGACATATAATCATTGTTTACGGGGTGCATTTCACGCTTGAACCGCGCCTGAAACGTCTTTATAAATAGCAGTCATGACAAATACACATAGAGCCACAAAAGACGGGGACATGGCTTATACCCCACAATCTAGCTATTCTTGCGACATTAACAATGTCGGTACCAATACCATGGATTTGCATTACTTAAGCCACTAAATCTCTGCTACGCAATGGCCTATCACCCAATTGCATCTTTATAACAGTACGCATTAAGTTCTTAATATCTTTGAG
>NVSI01000071.1 GCA_002401195.1 Alphaproteobacteria bacterium | reverse complement strand
TATTCCGTTGTCGAGGCCGTGCACTCTTGTCCGTTATTTGATGTATCGAATGTATTTGTCATGTTTTCACCCTTTATTTGCGTCTGGTGTTTTAAGTTACTGCTATCTTTAAAGTCTATAATGCATCAAAAATCAATTGATAGTTTCCGCATGCTTGAATGTTTTACCCTATATGTATCTCTCTTGTCAACTAAATTATGTCAAAGTCGTATAAAATTTTATGTAATTAACTAACCCCTCTTATATTACAACCAAACCCTTAACGATCTCTTAAAGCGAACATCGTGCCAAAAGCGCATTCTCTACCAAATAAACTCTATTTTCCCGATTTGTTCGCAGACTCCGTAAAGTACAATCAATCCCCGCCCTTGCGCGACGCAGAAAATGTGGCTGTGGACAATTCTGTGTGTAAAATAGCTATCTTTTTGGGATTCTTGATTTTTTATTTTCTGAATAGTTATTTAATTTCTAAAAAGAGTAAAAAATAATAAGTTTATTTCAAAAAACGACTCGACTCCGGAAACGCCAGCGTGCATTCTCAAAACATAGAGAGACGAGCTGGTAAGCGTCTCGGGTAACAAAAACGACTTTACTTGACTGGAGAGACCCGTTTTTGAAGCTTAAGGGAAAAAAGACCAAGAAAAATATTTTATATGGGCCTGTGGTTATGCACATAAAAACAATAACCATATAAAATGTCACTATTTGGTTCGAGTGTGTGAAAGCATTCCTTTGAATTTCCTGAAATGCAAAGCGGGTCGCACCGTGAGCGAGTGGAGGATCACCCACGATAAATAAACTTTTTGATTTCGGTCAAAGGGGCAAAATGCAAAGAAAAGACAGCTTGCTGGATGATTTTTGTAATTTGGGATCACGAAGTTCGGTTACGGATAAGCAAGCTTGCTTGCCCTCCCTAACCCCTCTTCCAAAATTGTAGTCCCGTCTTTGGGTTAACCCCCTTTGGCGGGATTACTATTTTTGGGGAAAGTAAACGAGTTTCACTTTGACTTGGTCGTGTGCCTGTGTAATGTATCGACTGACATAAAAGACTTTATATAAAGAGGTATTATCATGGCATCTGCCGCAGAACAAATGGCCGCCAATATGAATTGGGGCGCAATGGCCAAAGCAACCGAACTGAAACAACGCATATTATTTGTGCTGTTCGCGTTGATTATCTACCGAATCGGTACATATATTCCAATCCCTGGAGTCGACCCCGTAGTGTGGGGGCAGGTTTTTGACCAAAAAGGTGGCGGAATCTTGGACATGTTCAATATGTTCTCTGGGGGCGCGCTCTCTCGTATGACGATTTTTGCTCTTAATATTATGCCATACATCTCGGCCTCTATTATTATGCAGCTTGGTTCCGCGATGGTTCCAAAACTCGAAGCCATCAAAAAAGAAGGCGAACTTGGCCGTGTAAAAATCAACCAATACACGCGTTACCTCACTGTTCTTCTTGCCACTGTACAAGCATGGGGCCTCGCCGTTGGATTAGAAGCCACACAATCTGGTGGMMKTTCANKMYRTKATYANNYMWGKWKKATTCTTTAAAGTTTCAACAGTGATTACAATTGTTGGCGGAACGGTCTTCTTGATGTGGCTGGGTGAGCAAATCACACAGCGCGGAATCGGAAACGGTATATCTCTCATTATTTTCGCAGGGATTGTTGCCGAACTCCCCCGTGCGATTGTTGGAACATTGGAACTTGGCCGACAAGGACAATTTAACTTTCTTGAGATCTTGGCGCTCTTTGCACTGGTCACAGGGGTTATCATAATGATTGTGTTCTTTGAACGGGCGCAACGCCGCATCCCTGTGCAATACCCACGCAGGCAACAAGGAAACGCAATGACGGCGGCTCAACAAAGCCACCTTCCGCTTAAAATCAATACCGCAGGTGTTATTCCGCCAATTTTCGCATCATCACTTCTTCTTCTTCCTCTGACGGTTCTTGGATTTTCCGGCGTTGACGGCGGAAGCAGCGATATCATGGCAACCATCACGCGCTTTTTGCAACATGGTGAACCTGCCTATATGATCGCTTATGGCGCCCTGATCGCGTTTTTCTGTTTCTTCTACACTGCGATTGTGTTCAATCCAACGGAAAATGCAGACATGCTCAAAAAGTATGGAGGCTTCGTTCCGGGCATCCGCCCCGGCGAGCAAACCGCCAAGTACATTGATTTCGTCCTCACACGCGTAACGGCAATCGGTGCGGCGTATATCGTATTTATTTGTTTATTGCCTGAATTCTTGATTGCGAAATATTCCATTCCATTTTATCTTGGTGGAACAAGTTTGTTAATTGTTGTCACTGTGACTTTGGACACCGTGTCTCAAATTCATTCCCATTTGATTGCCCATCAATATGAAGGGTTAGTCAAGAAATCGAAATTAAAAGGACGTCGGTAAGAAGCAAAGAGGCACTAAAATTTAATCTGCGCAAAATCAATATAACTTTCAGAAAGACTTTCTCATGCGTTTAATTCTTCTTGGCCCCCCGGGCGCTGGTAAAGGCACTCAAGCCAAACGACTCGAAGACCTGCACGGTCTTAAACAACTCGCGACGGGCGATATGCTTCGCGCGGAAATCGCGTCTGGCTCAAAGCTTGGTAAGCGTGTTGAAGGCGTTTTGGCCTCTGGCGAACTTGTCTCTGACGATACAATGATTGAAATGATCGCGCACCGCATCTCAAGCCCCGATTGCGAAAAAGGATTTATCCTTGATGGATTCCCACGCACAGTCGCACAGGCCGAAGCCTTAGATGAAATGTTGACCGAGCATAAGCGCTCTCTTGATTCTGTCATCTTGATGGAAGTAAACGAAGATGAACTTTTGGACCGTGTTGCAAAACGTGCCATAGAAGACGGCGGCGCGCGCACGGACTCTGATGAAGCAACGGCCAAGCACCGCATGGATGTTTACAAAAAACAAACAGCGCCAATCATCCCTTATTACAAGAACCAAGAAACACTCCAAACAGTTGATGGTATGCGCTCTATCGAAGATGTCGCCATCCAAATCGATGCGATTTTAGGGCTTTAAACTTTTATCTCAAAAAACATCTTGACAGGGCCGCTACATCTTAATAAAGTGCGCGCTATCCATGGCATAAGGACTGTTTTCCCTCATGTTTTGGTTTACGAACTGGAATTACGGTTCGGCTTGAAATGAAAACTTAAACTGAGGAGAGAAAAATTGGCTCGTATCGCTGGTGTAAACCTACCCACAAATAAACGTGCGCACATTGCCCTGACATATATTCACGGCATCGGACGCACCTCTGCAAAAAATATTTTGCACAAAATCGGTTGCAAACCTAAACATTCGGATGATTATCCGCGTCTTAACGAAATGTCAGAAGAAGATTTGACAAAGGTTCGTGACATCATCGACAAAGACTATGAAGTTGAAGGGGACAAACGCCGTAACGTTTCCATGGCGATTAAACGCCTTTTGGACATGGCCTGTTACCGTGGCCTTCGTCACCGTAAAGGTTTGCCTGTTCGCGGACAAAATTCAAAAAACAACGCTCGTACTCGCAAAGGCCCTGCAAAGGCCATTGCTGGTAAAAAGAAATAAGGAGGGATTGAAAAATGGCTAAACCACAAACATCCCGTGTAAAACGTCGTGAATCCAAGAATATTATTTCTGGAGTTGCTCACGTTAACTCAACATTTAACAATACACACATCACAATCACTGATGCCCAAGGGAATACGATCGCTTGGTCAACATGTGGAACAATGGGCTTTAAAGGATCGCGTAAATCCACACCATTTGCGGCGCAGGTCGCGGCCGAAGATGCCGGTAAAAAAGCTCAGGCTCATGGCATGAAAGAATTGGCTGTGTKGGTTAAAGGACCCGGTTCAGGACGCGAAAGCGCCCTTCGTGCCTTACAAAATGTTGGTTTTACGATCACATCGATTAAGGACATCACACCCGTTCCACATAATGGTTGTCGTCCAAAGAAACGTCGTCGCGTTTAATAATGCGTGTTCCCGATGGGGACAGTAATACGATTAAAGATTAACGATTGAAAAGAAGAGGATAAAGATCTTGATACAAAAAAATTGGCAAGAACTCATCAAACCAACTAGCGTTGATGTAAATCACGGTACTAATGTCAAAACAACAGGAACAGTGGTCGTTGAACCATTGGAACGCGGTTTTGGTTTAACACTTGGGAATGCGCTTCGTCGTATTCTTCTTTCATCATTACAAGGGTCTGCCGTTTCTGCGATCCAAATCGATGGTGTTGTTCACGAGTTTTCAACAATCGACGGCGTTCGCGAAGATGTGACAAACATCATCTTGAATGTTAAAGGTATTGCCGTTGCAATGCATTCCGAAGGTCCAAAGAAAATGCGTTTGTCTGCCGAAGGCCCATGCGAAGTGACTGCTGGAATGATCGAAGCGGGTGCAGACATCGAAATTATGAACCCTGACCATATCCTTTGTACATTGGATAAGGGCGCGAAGATTAATATCGAATTTACTGTTTCCACAGGTAAAGGGTACCGTCCTGCGGCCCAAAACCGCCCAGAAGAAGCGCCCGTTGGTCTTATTCCAGTGGACAGCGTGTTCTCACCAGTGCGCAAGGTTTCTTACGACATTGATAACGCTCGCGTTGGTCAAATCACTGACTACGATAGATTGACATTGAAAATCGAAACAAACGGAACTGTTACTCCTGAAGATGCTGTTGCATTTGCCGCGCGCATTATGCAAGACCAACTTCAAGTGTTCATCACATTCGAAGAACCAGAAGTAACAGCGACGGCAGAAAAAGAAGACGAATTACCATTCAACGCCGCTCTTCTTAAGAAGGTTGATGAATTGGAATTGTCTGTTCGTTCTGCGAATTGCTTGAAAAACGACAATCTTGTTTACATTGGTGACTTGGTTCAAAAAACAGAGAACGACATGCTTCGCACGCCGAACTTTGGCCGTAAGTCATTGAATGAAATTAAAGAGGTTCTGACTCAAATGGGTCTGTATCTTGGAATGCAGGTTGAAGCCTGGCCACCAGAAAACATTGATGAATTGTTGCGTAAAATCGACAACCCATACTAAAAAGATAGAAAAAATAGGAGAATTACCATGCGCCACGGACTTAAAGGCCGCAAGCTCAATAGAACCAGTTCACACCGTAAAGCCATGTTTGCAAACATGGCAGCGGCATTGGTTAAGCACGAGCAAATTTTAACAACATTGCCAAAAGCAAAAGAGCTTAAGCCATTTGTTGACAAGCTTATAACACTCGGTAAAAAAGGCACCTTGTCTAGCCGTCGTCAGGCCATCGCAACGATGCGTGACGAAACTCAAACACGTAAATTGTTTGATACATTGGCGACACGCTATAAAGACCGCCAAGGTGGTTATACACGTGTGATGAAGGCTGGTTTCCGTTACGGAGACAACGCACCAATGGCTGTGATTGAATTTGTTGACCGCGACGAAGCGGCAAAAGGTTTGGATTCAGGCCCAACATTTAACGATGATGGCGAAGAAATGACAAATCCAATGGCTGACTTTGCACCTGCAGAAGACGCGTCAAAGGAAGAAAAGAAGCCTGCGGCTAAGAAAAAAGCACCTGCTAAAAAAGCGGCTGTAAAAAAAGACGATAAATAATTCATCCTTTCCTAGGGTAAAATAAAAAAACGCTCCTTCACGGGGCGTTTTTTATGTGCTTTATTATCGGACATGACAACTTCATTCACTCTTCCCAAATGGTTTGACGCGCACACTCACCTTCGCCAAGGCGATCTGATTGCGCCCATTATGAAATCTCAACTGGATATGGGCTGTTACGCCGTTTTGGCCATGCCAAATACACAGCCCCCCGTTGCAAAAATAACGGAAAGCGACCCGATTGAAAGTTGGAGCATTGAAGGATATCGCGCGATGATTGCGGGTGCAGGCGGAGATCAATTGGATCACCTTGTAACTCCCCTTTACATCACACCAGATACTGACGCCGCCATGATTGAAAAAGGTGCACAATCTGGACTGCTGAAGGCCGCGAAATATTATCCACCGCACGGTACAACAAATTCTGATCATGGCTTACCCATGGAAAAATTAATGCAATCCGATGTTTTACAGGCCATGTCCGACAATAACGTCACATTATGCATCCACGGGGAAGAACACGGATTATGCCCTGAGGCGTATTTTAACCGCACAAGTAACGCCGAAGAGTATTTTTACCGCACACGCATGCCAAAACTCCGTACGGCGTACCCAGACCTTAAAATCGCATGCGAACATATCACCACAAAAGTGGCGGTCGATTTTGTAAAAAGCGCTGGCGCATTAACGGGAGCAAGCGTCACGCCGCAACATCTTCTCTATACTGTTGGGCATTTGATTCAGGGATTAAAATACCATTTATTCTGCCTTCCGATCGTGAAATTTGACGATGATCGCGAAGCCTTGCGCGCCGCCGTCGTGCTTAGCGGGCGTAGCTCGGCCGTATTAAAAAACTTCTCATTGGGGGTAGAGCCAGGTGTTTTAAGTTTATGTGTTGAGGAGGGTGCAGACGTATTTTTGATCGAACGTGGCCAAACCCATTTTGACACACTAGCAAACTTGATTGGTTGTAAGCTAAATGTGCACAGGCTCTAAACAGGAAATTTGGAAAACGCGGCTTCTAGTCGGCTGATCTGATCGGCGACCGTATTGCCGTGCTGGGCATTGATAGAGCCGTAAAGAGAACGGTCAAGGCGGACAATTCTTTCATATAGCTTTTCTGAACGGGCCAATAAATCCAATAATAAAGACGGAAGGCTGGCAGCATATTGTCGTAACGGCTTGGTATGTTCTGCGCTTTCCCCCGTTTCGGGTACAAGTCTGTATTTCTCGGCCCGGGCTTCTGCCCCGCTCATTTCGCCCTCTTTGAGGGCGCGTTGTACCAATAGCCACGATGCGACTTGCATCAGACGTGTGGTCAGGCGCATGCTTTGGGATGCATAAATCAGGGCGTCATTACGACCAAGTTTTTTGCTGTCATGGCGACCTGGCCCGTCAAGATAGGCGGCGGTTTCTTCCACCAAATCCATGCCCTCGCGAAATGTCTTCGCGAACAACTCCGATCCGGTAAATTCTTTTAGCCGTGCTTCTGCCTGTGGCCCCAATGTATCTATCACCCTATTGTCCTCATCCGCTTTCACATTTATGCGCCCTGTCGTATCGTTCATCATTCACTCCATTTCGCAAATTTGCGGCCACCTGTTCTAAATATCGTTTAACCAGGTAGTGTTTCATATTAGTCTGTTTGTCCTCACATACAAACCTCTGTGCAAACCTCGCGCCATTTTCAACTTTTGCGGAAAAAAGTTTCTGCCGTGGTTAATTCCGCGTTTTTTTGCGTAATAGCGTGCTTGATGCGGATTTGTTCGGCAGACAATACCTCCAGCCTTTCCGTCAATTGCGCGACAGATATACCATATAAATCCTCGCCAACTCTGAAAGCCTGTCCGGCTCGTTTTAAATCTGCTTCGTCCATATCCAAAACCCTGTTTTTCTCTTTATAGGCTATAAAATACACAGCACAATAAATACTGTATACCTCTTGCCAAAACGAACACAAAGGCGTAGATGAGGGTTAATTCGAAGCTAAGGCTTCATGGCCATTGGCTACGACCCCGCTGAGCGKGGTTTTTTATTGGTTGAGTTTTTATTAGTTGATGGGCAGGGTTTTGCAAATCAAAATGAATTTACCAAATCTGGGCAAGAAAGAATGCAGGAGAGAATTATGAGCAAAATTTTAATGCCGAAAGCCACAGCAGTTTGGCTGATTGACAATACGGTAATGAC
>NVSI01000070.1 GCA_002401195.1 Alphaproteobacteria bacterium | reverse complement strand
GTCACTGGCTTTCCAACCGTTGTATAAATACCGACCATTAAGATGATCGCGAAGAGGAAATTAATCGCAGGCCCCGCCGCAACGATCGCCGCGCGTTGCCACACTGGTTTGCCAAAGAATGCTATTTTCTTTTCCGCCGCCGTCATCGGGCGTTTCTTTGTCCCGTCCTCATCCACGACTTGATCTTGGCTTTGTGCGCTTGCGGGATCTGTATCCCCAAACATTTGCACATATCCACCAAGAGGAATCAGACTGAATTTCCAGCGCGTTCCGGCCTTGTCCGTATATCCAAAAATTTCTTTCCCGAATCCAATTGAGAATTTTTCAACGCGTACACCGCACATGCGGGCGACAATATAATGGCCCCATTCATGAACAAAAACCAAAACGGATAAAACCAAAAGAAGCGGAATAACGAAATCAGTTAAACCATCCCATCCCCAGTTAGCGTAAGTTTGAATATATTCAAGCATAATGAACCTTTGTGTTGTTCGTTTTTATTCTGTTGAGCGCCTTGTCGCGCGTGTGTTGATCCAAAATCATGACGTCATCAATCGTATGGGTGGGCAATCGATCAACCGAATCTAAACAAAACTCTATCACATCATAAATCCCTGTGAAGAGGATTTCCTGATTTAAGAATGCCGCGACCGCAACCTCGTTCGAGGCATTGAATATAATCGATGCCGCCTGCCCCTCATCAAGGACATGCCGTACCATTGATAATGATTTGAATTTATCAGTATCGGGCGTTTCAAATGTCATTTCCGACACTTTTTTAAAATCAAGGCGCTCCCCCGATGTTTGAATACGATTTGGCCACCCCAAACAATGGGCAATCGGTGTGCGCATATCCGATGGCCCCATTTGCGACAAAATCGATCCATCGCTATATTCAACCATGGAATGGACCAAAGATTGAGGATGAATAATAACGTCAATTTTCGACGATGGCATATCAAACAAATAATGCGCCTCTATGACTTCCAAGGCTTTGTTCATCAACGTCGCGCTATCGATTGAAATTTTTGCGCCCATTGTCCATGTTGGATGATTTAAGGCCTGTTCCCGTGTGATCGTTGGAAACTCAGTTGCATCCGTTGTTCTGAATGGGCCACCAGACGCCGTTAAAATAAGGCGTTCTACTTGCTTTTTTTGTGTCTCGTCAAACACTTGAAAAATTGCGTTATGCTCGCTATCGACAGGAAGAAGCGTCGCGCCGCTTGTCCGAACGGCCTTCATCATCAAATCGCCCGCCGCAACCAAGCATTCCTTGGATGCAAAAGCCACCGTTTGACCGCGTTTGATCGCATTCATAGTTGGGGCAAGCCCTGCCGTGCCCACAATCGCCGCCATTGTCCAATCACTATCGATTAAGGCTGCGTCAGACACACTCATCACATCCGCAAAAGGACACGCGTCKYYKRATGWKYKMWWRTSMSWKKMRWTYGNASRGRCNARYKACTNWYRKRWKYRMRYTMSGTNMGSAARGNNAATGAGTTTTTCAATGTTTGATCCGGCCGTTAAAACCTTTACATCATACGCCTTTTTATCATGACGGATGAGATCAAGCGTGCTGTCGCCGATCGACCCTGTTGCGCCAAGAATTGAAATCGTTTTCATGATTTATAGCGCCATCAAAAGCCAGCACGTGATCGTGACCAGCATTAATGCATCGATGCGATCTAAAATCCCGCCATGCCCCGGGATTAAATTCCCTGTGTCTTTTACACCAACACGGCGTTTTAAATAAGAAATCGATACGTCACCCACCTGCCCTATGACACCAACAACACATCCCGCAAGAAGCGCGTGGAGTAATTCAGGATGAAGAGGAAAGCTTAGAACAAAGGCCGGGAACAAGCATGCGCCGACAAGGCCAGAGATCGTTTTATTCGGACTGATCGATGGGCAAAGCTTTGGCCCACCAAATGTTTTTCCAAGGATATATCCGCCAATGTCACTGCTCCACACCGCCAGAACAATCATCAATAAAACAGACAAGGGAAGAGATAAAATCGCAACACATGCAAGGCCGCAATAAAGGGCGGCAAAAATCGTTAATCCATACCGAACACCCAATGATTTTTCCAACCACGCCATGCGCGCAAATTCGTAAAATGCCAAAAGCATGACAAGCGCGATAAAGACTTTTAAAGCCAGACCACCAATCCACAATATCCCCAAAACAACAGGAGCCAAAAGGAGAATAGAAAGAGATCTTTTCCAAAAACTGCTCATGATGTTGATGCTTTCTTGTTTGAAAGGCCGCCATATCGACGGTCTCTTGCTGTGTATTCTTTGATACATTGATCAAAGTTTTCGGTTGTGAAATCGGGCCATAACACATCTGTGAACACAAATTCGCTATAGGCACATTGCCAAAGAAGAAAATTGCTTATCCTCATTTCACCGCTTGTACGGATAAGAAGGTCTGGATCAGGGATATCAGACGTAAATAAATAGGATGAAAATGTCTTTTCATCCACTTCGCCATCGCCCTTTGAAAGGACTGTATTTACCGCGTTTAATATTTCTTGGCGGCCACCGTAATCAAGCGCGACTGTAAGGTTAAGCCCTGTATTTTCTGAGGTGAGGCCCTCAACATCCTCAATCATTTTAAGAATATCATCGGACAAACGATCACGGAATCCCACGATGCGCAGGCGTACGTTATTTTCATGCAAATTCGTAGATTCGGATTTGATGTACAAACGGAGCAAGCCCATAAGATCGTTTACTTCATCCTCTGGACGGTTCCAATTTTCAGTCGAAAACGCGTATAAAGTCAGATAGTTCACGCCAATTTCACCTGCATGGCGAACAATCGATTTCGTTGTTTCAACGCCGCGTTTATGACCCATAATGCGCGGCATTAAGCGCGATTTTGCCCATCGTCCATTGCCGTCCATGATGATCGCTATATGATTTGGATTCGCGGTCATTATACCGCCATGATGTCTTTTTCTTTATTCGCCAACAACTCATCGACCTGCTTAATAAAGCTATCTGTTAGTTTTTGAACWTCATCCGATTGACGTTTTTGATCATCTTCGGGTAAATCTTTATCGGCCTTAATTTGATCCATACCGTCTTTTCGAACATTTCGAATGGCAATGCGCGCACTTTCTGAATGCTTACCAGCAACCTTTGTCAATTCCGCGCGACGTTCTTCATTCAATTCAGGCATCGGAACGCGAATAAGTGTCCCTTCCGCCATTGGGTTCAAACCCAATCCAGAATTTCTGATCGCCTTTTCAACCGCCGCAGTATTTCCGCCGTCCCACACTTGAACCGTCAACAATCGTGGTTCAGGAACGGATACGGATCCGACCTGATTAAGTGGCATTTTGGATCCATAAACATCAACAACAACACTATCCAGTAACGATGTTGATGCACGCCCTGCCCTCAATCCAGAGAATTCTTTCTTGATCGATTCAATTGCGCCTTGCATGCGATTTTCAATGTCTTTTTTATCCAATGCCATTTTCTTTTATCCTTAAATTTTAATTTTTAACAACTGTACAGGGCGTTTCTCCCGCCATGACCTTTTTAAAGTTTCCTTCTTCCATGATAGAGAACACAACAATCGGCACATTGTTTTCACGTGCCAATGAAATTGCCGTTGCATCCATCACTTTTAAATCCTTCGTCAAAACATCCATATAGGATATTTCGTCAAAACGTTTTGCGTTTTCATCTTTCATAGGGTCGGCGGTATAAACTCCATCAACCTTTGTCGCCTTAAACAAGGCATCACAATCCATTTCAGAGGCACGCAAAGCCGCCGTCGTATCGGACGTAAAATACGGGTTTCCCGTTCCAGCAGAGAAAATAACAACGCGGCCTTTCTCCATATGTCGCATGGCTTTACGGCGAATATAAGGCTCGCATATCGCATCCATACGAAGCGCCGATTGGACACGTGTTGGCACGCCGAGTTGTTCCAATGCATTTTGTAAGGCCAAGCAGTTAATCGCAATCCCAAGCATCCCCATATAATCTGCTGTCGTGCGATCCATTCCCGCCGAGGCACCAGCCACGCCGCGAAAGATGTTTCCGGCCCCCACAACAATGCAAACTTCGATGCCTGTGTCTTTTACATCCTTAATATCTTGGGCAACGCGGTTCACTGTGTGTGGATCAAGACCAAATTCTTGATCACCCATCAGGACTTCGCCAGACATTTTTAAAAGAACACGTTTGTAAGGAAGAGGATTAGCCATTTATTTTGTTTTCCAAAGATTATTAAACCCTCAGAGTCATAACAGCCGCACTGCATTTACGCAAGTACGGCTGTTGAATTAGTCACAAATAAGAGTTATCGAAAAAACATAATGCCTACACCTGCTCTTATTTTTTTTAAGGCCTGAACGTTGTCTGATGAATCCTGTTCATTTACCGAAAGTTGGGCGGAGACATCTGCCGTTTTCGCCACAGCGGACAAAATAGAAGAAAGACCAGGACCGTGATCTTTTGGCTCTCTTGGTGGAAAATCAGAATTTTCAACAATTTTACGTATCACGCGCATTTCTTTTTCTGTGGGCATAATAAAACTCCTTATATTTTTACGTATAAGGAGTTTTTATAGAATTYATAGCAACGCGTCAAATGCTATGACTAGCCATTTGCAGCGGCGGCAACTTCAGCGGCGAAGTCTGTCTCTTCGACTTCAACGCCTTCACCAAGTACCATACGTGTAAAGCCTGTCAGCGTAATATCATCACCAAGCAATTTTGATATTTTTGTTTCGCCATCGATCACGAAAACTTGTTCTGTCAGAACATTTTCTTGGTAATATTTACGAATACGACCTTCAACCATTTTTTGTGCAATATCATCAGGCTTACCTTGTTCTTTGGCTTGCTCGATCAAAACTGTGCGTTCGCGATCCAAAATGTCCGCGTCCACTGTGCCTATGTTCAAAAATGATGGGTTCGCCGCCGCAATATGCATTGCAACTTGCTTACCTAAGGCTTCTAATTCAGCCGCAGGTTTTGATGATTGTAAGCCAACCAACACACCGATTTTACCCATGCCTGTCGTCACAGCGTTGTGAACGTAAGAGGCAACAAGACCCTCAGTCACTGAAACGCTTTCAAAACGACGGAGGTTCATGTTTTCACCGATTTTACCAACAGATTCTTTGATCACTTCAGTCACTGGCTTGCCGCCCATGTCTGCCGCGCCCAAAGCCTCAACATTATCAAATCCTGCTTGGGCGATGGCTGTAATTGTACCAACCAACTCTTGAAATGTTTCATTACGAGCCAAAAAATCAGTCTCAGAGTTAATCTCAACGGCCACACCATATGTGCCCGCATCGTTTGTCGCAACAGAAACAAGACCTTCAGCCGCAGTGCGGTCAGCCTTTTTCGCAGCCTTTGCAAGACCTTTAGTCCGAAGCCAGTCAATTGAAGCCTCGATATTTCCGTCATTTTCAACCAACGCTTTTTTTGCGTCCATCATCCCTGCTCCCGTTTGGCCGCGAAGGTCTTTTACCATTGATGCYGTAACTTGTGTCATTTTCTTAATCCTTTGGTTTAATTAAGCGTTTGCTGCTTTTTTCTTTGGAGCGGCGTCTGCTTTTTTCTCTTCCTTTGGAAGTTCAACAGCAAGTTCAACAGCCGCACCAGCATCAACGCCAGATTTAGCCATTTGTGCTTGCATACCGTCCAAGACAGCCGCAGCAACCAATTGACAATAAAACTCAATCGCACGCAAAGCATCGTCATTACCAGGCACCGGAAAATCAACGCCCTCTGGTGATGAATTTGTGTCCAAAATAGCGACGACAGGAATTTTCAGGTTGTTTGCTTCTTGAATTGCAATGTTTTCTTTATTTGTATCGATCACGAACAAAAGATCCGGTGTTCCTGGCATATCTTTGATCCCACCAAGGGCAAGGTCAAGTTTATCGTGCTCACGTTGACATTGAAGCAATTCCTTCTTTGTCAAACCCGTCTCAGGGCGACCCAAGACGCCTTCCAATTCACGAAGGCGTGTAATTGATTTAGACATTGTTTTCCAATTTGTCATCATTCCACCAAGCCATCTGTGGTTCACGTAGTATTGACCACATTTTTTTGCCGCGTCTGCAATTTTTTCTTGAGCTTGATTTTTTGTCCCTACAAACAAAATACGTCCGCCGCGCGCCGCAACATCACGAACCGCTTTTAACGCTTGATCCAACATTGGAACAGTTTGTTGTAAGTCAATGATATGAACGTTATTACGAACACCAAAAATGTAGTTTTGCATTTTTGGGTTCCAACGTTGTGTATTGTGTCCGAAGTGGATTCCCGCTTCCAAAAGGTCGCGCATAGTAAATTCAGGCATCGCCATGATGTCATTCTCCTTGGTTGTTTATCAGTTAATATCCTCGGTCCCGTCATCAAAATTAATCTTGTGGATTAACACTGAAAGGCGACGAAACCTGTGTAATGAATGGTGTTATATGCGTTTGCAGCGTGGATTGCAAGAAGTTTTCTTTCGTCATTGCGCGCGTCAGCGAAGCAATCCAGAGCGCTCTGTCGTAACTTCTAAATTGGCCGCGTCACTATCGCTTCTCGCAATGACGTCTTAGTTGTTTACTCTGTAGCTTTGGAAGGGAACCATTAAACATCCCGAACACTCTCTACTCCGTCTAGATTTTGAATGGCTGTCATTGTTTCTGGACACAAGTTATATTGTTTGCTGAGGCGGATATCAGCGTATTTATTATCGTTAATAGGAACCGTGAAGGTCACAAAGGCCTTTCCTTCTCCGTCCGTCGTTAAAATTTCTTTCACTTGATCTATTGATTGCGTATTTATTAATTCAATATAAGTTTGGCGGGTTTTATCCTTAATCGCCTCGTCCAGAAGGCTGATGTTCGTGCCGTTCACGCGCACTTGGTCATCTTTTTGTTGCACATCTAAATCAATCAAAAGATTAGTTCCCGTGACAAGCATGTCGCGCGCGGTGGCAAGAAGTTCAGAAAAGATCATAACCTCCATCACCCCTGTCGGATCCGAAATCTGTAAAAACGCGAACTTGTTTCCTGATTTTGCGATCCGTTCTTGTTTACCGATCAAAACTCCAGCGATTTTTGGTCTCATCGCGACGCAGTCTTGCATCAACATTTCAATCTTCCCAAGGGGTGTTACGCCAAGGCGTTCCAACATTTTCATGCGTGGATCGAGTGGATGAGCCGAGAGGTAAAACCCAACGGCCTTAAATTCAAACGCCAGTTTTTCCAATTGCGGCCATTCAGGGACATCAGCCAGAGGCGGCCTGTTTTGCTCCACCATATCGGCACCGCCAAACAAACCTGTTTGTCCGCTTTCACGGTCGGCCTTTATCGTTTGCGCGTACCGTAAAATTGTTTCCGCGGATCCATGCATCGACGCGCGATTTACACCCAAAGATTCAAAGCCACCGGCACTTGCCAACCCTTGAACTTGGCGCTTATTCAACGCCTTTGGATCCACGCGTTCGGCAAAATCAAACACGTCTTTAAAGGCACCGTTTGCATTCCGTTCACAAACAACCGTCTCCATCGCGGCCTCGCCGACGCCCTTTAAGGCGGAAAGAGCATACCGAACTGCGCCGTCTTCAACTGCGAAATCAGGTTCAGATTTATTCACATCAGGGCGCAGGATTTCGATCTCTAAATTATTACAATCTTGTTTAAAAATCGCGAGCTTATCCGTGTTTCCTTTATCGAGACTCATCGATGCCGTCATAAATTCAACCGGGTAATTGGCTTTGAGCCACGCCGTCCAATAGGACACCAAACCGTATCCCGCCGTGTGCGCCTTGTTAAAACCGTATCCCGCAAAGGCCGCGATTTGGTCGAAAATATGGCTGGCTTGAGATTCTGGAATATCGTTATATTTCTATATACAAGCACGAATTCTTAATACTGTTGTTATTAGTAGAAAATATATTTCTATCAGTATCATGTCATCATTAGTATTT
>NVSI01000069.1 GCA_002401195.1 Alphaproteobacteria bacterium | reverse complement strand
TTTCGGGAAACACCCCTTMKKMWTYANRMRAYKTKKMWATNRTCWTNTYGANNYWMMMGACCTATTTTTTGCAATGTTTTAGTTTGATCCGTCGTCAAAGAGCGCTCTCGATTCACCTGCTCCCACTCATTTGGCTTTACACGTATCCAGCCTTCGTCATATAAAGCTTTCTGCGTCTGACCAAGCGCACGTTCAGGATAAGAAAGATATCCGCCATCCATGTAATCACAACAGCCGTAAAAATTACCCTGCGGATCAACCCAGCCAAGATCAAGCGTTTCATCGGCGCTTTCCGACGCAGACAAAGCATCAAGTTCGGCGTCAAAAGATTCAAAGTTAGAAGCCATGAAAAACTCTCGATTCGAAAGATCTCCGTCACAAAATCCATGCCCCACCCCCCGAGCATTAATCCAATCCAATCGCGATGTTCTTTTTTTCTTTTTTTTCTTTTTCTTGAGGCAAAGTTCAGACTTCAGATTTGCAAGCGCGTTAAAATTCGGCAACGGAGACGCCACCAACCGAAAGTAAACATCACGAGCGCTCTGCGAGAAAATTTTCTGTGTTTCTTGTGCCATTATTCCGTCCCTTAAAATGTGCGTTATACATATTTCAAARGAAGGCTCATTGTCAAGTTTTGTCTTTAAGAGCCGCCAATGCCGCAAACGGATTCGGTTTTGCGTCTTCGGGGGAGATTTCTATATAATCACCGTCGTCAACACCTTCGGCGCGCAAATAAGGGTCAATCGCCAGCGCAAGATATTGCGCAACAAGCTCTCCTACATCAATCGCGCCGCCAATAATGCGTTCTGGATCGTCTTTTTCTTCGCGCATCTCGTATTCATCCGCCTCTTCCGCGCGGTCTTTTTCTTGCTTGGCCTTGGCAAAGGATGCCACMCGAGCCTGATCAACAAACCACGATTCGAATTCTTCGCTGATGTCGTTATTAATATCGGCGGCTGTAACGGCGCATTCCTGCACGATCGATGCGCTCAATGACCCTGTGACGCGGTATGTCATGCGGTCACCTTGGCGTTTTAATGCAATTTTTGCCGTCACGCTTTTGACTTTGGACACTTCAAATCGTGTCGCAAGCGCCGCGCACTCATCCGCGCTCGCCTCTATCGTTTCGGATTTAGATTTCCCATCAATATGGTCAATTTTGATCAATCTTGAAAATTCAACGCTCATGAGAATAACCCTGTTATATATTTTTTAAATGGAGCAGGCATTTTCGCCCCCTCGTCCAACAAATTACGACGTGTGACATTAACGTGATCCGCGCCTTTGTCACTATGAGCCTGAATAATTCCGTTGAAATCTTTCATCCATTTTTTCATCTTTTTGGGAACGGCCAAATCGCCAACCCCAATTTCGCGAAAGGATAATTCAATATCCCGAAAGATCAGATCAAATAAAGCCTGAGATTTCTCCCCCGCATTATCATTCGCATAGCGCGCCATGTGGGGCGCCGCGTGAAGGGCGATCATTTGAAACCGCCCGATCGGAGTATCAGGGACGCCAAAATCGCTGTACAGCTTTGGATCACGCGCTTGTGCGATCACCTTGGCATACAACGATTCAGCATCATTTGATTTGCGCTTAAATAAAGAGAGCATCAATCATCCAATCTTAAATTTTAAAACGGGATATCATCCTCGAAATCATCATGGACAGGAGCCGCAGCCGCAGCCTGTTGCTGTTGTCCACCGCCTTGATTATTATTCATCGGACGTTGGTTTTGTTGGTTGTTATTTTGGTAACCACCGCCTCCGCCGCCTTGACCTTGGCTGTCATTACGACCGTCAAGCATTGTCAAAGTTCCGTTAAAAGCCTTTAAAACGATTTCAGTTGAGTATTTATCCTGACCATTTTGGTCCTGCCATTTCCGTGTTTGAAGCGCGCCTTCGACAAAAACTTTTGATCCTTTTTTGAGGTAACTTTCGCACACACCAACAAGGCCGTCATTAAAGATCGACACACGGTGCCATTCTGTCTTTTCCTGACGCTCGCCCGTGTTTTTATCTTTCCATGATTCAGATGTCGCGATTGACAAATTACACACGCGCCCACCATTTTGCATGGAGCGAATGTCAGGATCGCTTCCTAAATTCCCAATTATCATTACTTTATTCAGTGATCCAGCCATTGTTCAAATCCTTTATTGACGGTTGTTTCATCCAGAATTAAAGCCCCACGCCCACCAAGTCAATCAATGAATGGCGTCAACTCACAATAATGTTGGATAAAAAATCATTGTTGGGGAAAGGAAAGCAATAATGACGCCTTTCCATGACTCGATTGCCGTGCTAACACTGTAGTTATGAATACAAACCACCTCAATAAAGAATTTTACGCGGCCGCTTTTAACACGATAAAAGACTGGGACATGGTCGCCATTGGAAACAATGAAAGCACTCCTGCAACCTGTACCATTCATTGCCTTAACGGATTAAATGCAGCAACTCCTTATTTCTATTTATCCCTTCGCAACATGATTAAAGACGAAACAAAAATCAAATTTTATCTAGAGGAAATCCCTGCGTGTCGTGTCAATTTTACAGTTAGCTTTACAGTTAGTTTTAAAAATAACGATGAAATGCGTTTGTTTTATGACAAATGTATGACCGGAAAAGTGAACACCCCACTTATATCACATCGGGTCTATCAACTGGATTTTTCAGATGAAAAGCTTGCCAATATAAATCTTCACAATCCTGATAACGCTAGATTCATCCCTATAAATTTAGAGAAATAAAACACAGATTTTTTTCTAAAAAGGTGTTGGGTGACCCGATGAATCAACTGTGAAGTGCTCACATCGCACATTGCCTAAATTGAAAATCGGTTTTGGAAATGAGTTAAAAGAAACCTCACTCACGTTAAAACTGTTAAAAATTTCATGAATGTTGCGATTTTCAAGAACAGAATGCCTAAAGTCCTGACCATCCCAACCGCGAATTTCTGGAGTATAGCTTGTACAAGAAAAAGGTTCATCTAAAACTGCGATAGGAACAATCGGTTTTCCAAATTCACCATAAAGCTCTGAAAGAAAATCAAAAAGAACGTAAGGAGCAAATCTGTTGAACTCTTTTTCCAACTTAAACGTAACGCGTGATTTATGACGTGATAGCTCTGCGTGAGAAAGTTCACCGACAAGATGATCACCCAATAATCGATTGTTTAAATCTTTAAAATAGTGAACAGATTCCGATTTCATAGATATTAACATAGAGCAAAAAAGGAAATATTCAAGAGGTAACTCATGCAGTTTTAAATTTACGCACACCATTTCAAACACAGATTTTTTTTTGATAAAAATAAAAAATGGTGCCCCCCGCCGGAATCGAACCGGCACTTCCAAAGGAAACTGGATTTTGAATCCAGCGCGTCTACCAATTCCGCCAGGGGGGCATAATATGCGTAGAGGCACCATGCAATTGCTTGCGAACGCGATAATAATCAAATAGTGTTCAGACGCAAGAAAAATTATTAAAAAAAGTACATGACACAAACACCTCGCCCCTTAACCGACCTTTTACGCGGTACAATCAATACGATTGAAACCGAGACATTAACGATCGGTCATTTTATAGACAGCCTGCATGAACGCGGGTTTGGAATCCTTATCTTTTTATTCGCCCTGCCCATGGCGATCCCCGTGCCTGTGCCGCCTGGGGTTAACCTTATATTTTCCACCCCTCTTTTATTTTTAACATTCCAACAAATTTACGGGGCGAAAAAGCCATGGCTCCCCCATTTTATTCGTAAGAAAAAAATCACAAAAACATCATTGGAAAAAACAATCACAAAGGCCGCGCCGTGGCTTGACCGTTTATCATTCTTTATTCGCCCTCGATTTGGAAACATGACTCAAGGGCGTATTTCCCACCTCATTGGTGTGTTCGGGTTTGTGTTTGCCCTTTGCGTTTGTATTCCCGTTCCCATGACCAATACGGTGCCCAGCCTTGCAATCGCACTCATGGCCATTGGTGTTTTAATGCGTGATGGGCTTGCGATCTTGATCGGCATTATCATCGGAACCGCATGGATATCTCTTTTGCTCACACTGGGGATTTCCGGATTTAAAGCATTGATTGGTTTCATATTCTAAGTAAGATAACGACATGATCGCACGTATATTCAAAGCCGCATTTTATTGCCCTCACTTTATCCTTTTGGGATTGGCCGTTGTTTCGGCCTCTGCTTTGGTCGCAGCGCTGATCTCTCAATATGTTTTTGGATTACTGCCGTGCGAGCTTTGTATTTATCAACGCATCCCGTATGCCGTTGTCATCTTATTGGCCGTGATCGGGATTAAAGCCACGAAAAAAATTGGTGTAAAATACGGCGCCTTTAATATTTTCTTATGCGGGGTTGCCCTCCTGATCAACAGTGGCATTGCCTTTTATCATGTGGGCGTCGAAGAAGGATGGTGGACAAGTGGATGTTCCATTGGAAATTTATCAACGTTAAATGCGGATGATTTGGCCGCCTCTATAAAATCTGCGCCTGCCGTTTCATGTAGTTCAAAACCATGGAGCCTGTTCGGCATTTCAATGGCGGGATATAACATCGCCCTATGTGGATTTTTAGGGATTTACTCTATTCTTTCATCCATAACCGTGACAAGAAGAGCCAATGGTTTTTAAACGCGCGGTCCTTCACACTCTTTTGATTTTTGCGGTCTTATCCGCGACGATATCGCCCGCCTGTGCCTTTATCTCAGGTCAAAACGCCACATGGGTTGAAATTTGCTCGGGTATCTCGGCAAAACTTGTCAAAATCGACGAAGAAAGAGAAACTGCGCCAGACATGACGTCCGATTCTTGCGCCTTTTGTTTCGCATCATCCCATATCAGCGCGATTAACGCGGACGTTTCAATATTAGCTCTCTCAAAAATTTCTTTATTTTACAATCAATTCATCACTGAAACGGCACTGATCCGTGCAGTCAAAACCACGCATGCGCGTGCGCCGCCTGCCCTCCTCTCACTTTAAAAAACAAACTTAATTATATTTAAATTTTAAAAGGAGAAGACGGATGAAAAAAATCCTCTTAACAACCGTTGCCGCGGCAACATTAATTTCAGCAACATCAACAATGGCGCAAGATCATTCCACGATGAATATGAGCGTCGGCCACCATAGCGACCATGAAAGCGTCAGCCTCGCCCCTATTGGCGTGACTGGGGACCATCTCCACGCCAAGGGTGACTGGATGATCGGGTACAGTTTCATGAATATGGAGATGAAAGGAAACCGTAACGGTTTGACCGATGATTTGACCCCTGAAGAGGTGATAACATTCAACAACCCTCATGCGGGACCTGCCAACCTTCGTGTCGTTCCCACAGAAATGACCATGAAGATGCATATGCTTGGCGGAATGTACGGTTTAACGGATGATTTGACCTTAATGGTGATGGCGACGGTTCATGATAATTCTATGAACCACACCACCTTTAACATGCCAGGAACTGCGCGTATTGGAACATTCACAACCAACAGTACCGGCCTTGGTGACACTCAAGTTGCGGGAATGTTTTCGATCCTCGACGATGAAAACCACACCTTGAACGGTCGCATAGGGGTTTCCCTGCCGACTGGATCCATTGATGAGGTGGATGATGTTCTAACGCCGATGAACACAACGCCGACCCTCCGCCTGCCTTACGCAATGCAATTAGGCTCCGGAACATATGATTTCATGCCTGGCCTTACATACACATACGGTCATGGCGATTGGTCCTTTGGTTCCGCCTATGGCGGTCGTATCCATATGGGACGCAACAATGAAGGTTACACGCGTGGAGATTGGCACGAATTAAACAGCTGGGTTGGATACAAAGCCTCTGAAACTCTTGGATTTTCTGCCAATATCAAAGGGAAGACAGAAGAGATGATAAAAGGCCAAGACACAGACATTACAGCGCCCGTTCAAACGGCCGACCCTGAAAATTACGGTGGACAAAAAATTCACCTTGGTTTGAATGCTGGATACAAATTTTTGGAGGAGAATACGGTCAAAGCATCGTTTTTCGTGCCTGTTTATCAAAACTTAAATGGTCCACAGCTTGAAGATGATTACAGCTTTGCAGTGCGTTTCGAACGTAACTTCTAAACGGTTTTAATAACTACGCTGGCTCTGCGCTTTTGTCGGGCGCAGAGGTCGTTTCCAAAAGCTCTGCTGCTTTGAACAACTGCCCCAAAATTTGATTAATTCGTTTTGGATCCGTGAGCGGCAATGATGTCCGCACAACAACAAAGGCGCGGTCCGCATCCGTAACAAAACCAATATCAAAAGGCATTTTAGATAATGTTTGGATTGCCTCAACGCGTTTTGAATTTTCTAAAAACCATAAATCAGGGCGTTCATCCTCGAATGTACGCGCCAAAATATTGGCGGGCCATTTAGGGTCTTCAACAATAAAAGGCGCAGGAAGCCCCACAGATTCCATGAAATCCATGAACCCTGCGGGTGTCACAACGGCCGTTGTCCCAGGAAGGTCATTTAAAAACACCTCAACAACCGTCTGATTAGAACTTGTCCGCGTTTGATCATTAATTTTTTGTTGCGTATAAAGATTGACTTGGCGACCTTTTATCTGCCCCGCCGCGCTTGGTGGTTCAAAAAATGTTCCCTTTGCGAATTCAAGATTATATTTTTTGGCAAAGACATTCCACGCGCGCTTTTGCTCGTACAACACATGGTACGACCAACAAAAACCGCCAATAATGGCGAACGCAAAAAAGATCCATAGAAACAACCACATGTGTCTATGGTAACAGAATTGTCGTTAAGAGAAAGTTAGAATTATTTCTTATAAAGGAAAAAACCAAGTTTATGCTTTACCTTCATGGACATTGACCCAATTACTTTTGGATTATCCATACGGTATAAATCATCTCTCGTGTTTTGATTAAACACAATCGTTAAAGGCGGTTTGCTCAATCTATGGCTTTCTGTCAAAAGGCGCGCACGCACAACGTATGGCGCAGGATTACCTTCCATCGCATGTCCAGCAGAGGTCGAATTTTCACCATGAGGCATCCCTGCGGACACAACCACAAATTTTCTCCCAATCATCCCTGTGCCATCCTCACCTATCACTTTTTGAACTTCAGCATTTGAAATATCCGCTTTAAACCACCATTCTTTCAACATCGGATATCCCTCAACCGACTGAGACACCGACATGAAAATATCCTTTGTTGATCCGTGGATTTTTTCAATCACCCAACTGCTATCTGCTTTAATAACATCGCCTATTTTTACAAAATTTACGCTCATTTTATTTTCCTTATAAAAAACCTATATAAAATAATTACGATATAAGGGGAAATCAATCAACCCTTTCTCTTGAAGCGTTCCGAATCATGCTACAAATATCTTTATGCCCCAAACAAACGAGAGCAAAAAAAACCTAAGCTTTCCATCCGTTGCCGTCATTACGGCCAATGGCGGTGACCTTTCTATCATGACCGTGGACGGTGAAATTTTGACCAAAAAATTCAATGATCGGTTGGATATGGGCGCAACCATTGGAAACGCGCCTGTTTTGACATGCCATGCGCCGTGGATGGCCCAAAAAATTGACCTTCCTCACTACCCTGCTTTTGATGCTTTGGAGTTATTCGCCTTTGTTCACGCCGGAAAATTCACAACGCCAACGGTCAAAGGCGTGGCAAAAACGCTGAACCTACATATTCCAGAGGAACAAGAAGACCTCCCTTTCCTTCTGATTGAAGTTTGCCAAACCCTGCTCAAAACTCTTCAAAATTTCGAAGGACAAGACAAAGAACATTGCATTTCAATTGCCAAGGCCATGGGACGTCAAAACTACGGATGGGCGTGGACTCCTTATGTTTTGGAGGCTTTGGGCATCACATATGATGATCGCCTGCCCACCAATCCAAAAGAAGACATGCATATTTTTGATACCCTTCCCGAATGGGCCGAGGAAGCGCCGCCCCCGCCCAACAAATTCGATCCCGTGACAGGCGAGGAATCACGTGAATATCTGCAAACCCTTTTGATGAGACGAA
>NVSI01000068.1 GCA_002401195.1 Alphaproteobacteria bacterium | reverse complement strand
TGAATATTTCTGATGCGAATATGCCAGATGGTGTTGAGCCAGTCATTAATGACCGTGACTTTACAGTTGCGACATTGGTTGAGCCAAAAGCCGCTGATGAGCCAGAACCAGAGGACGTGGATGCAGATGCAGCGGCCGAAGGTGAAGAAGGCGCCGAAGCAACAGCCGAAGGCGACGCTTCAGAAGAGTAAACACTTTTCACGTTATAAAAGAATTTTTAAAAGCGGCCTTCATGGTCGCTTTTTTATTATGCGTTTGATATAACGGCACTTATGTCCGACGCAATGCGAAACAGAGAAGTCATTATTGAATTTATTCCCGTGGGACAAATTGTGCGCGTGTCCGCCATGGATGTCAGGACATTGACCGAGGCGGTGATATCCGGGCCTGCAAATACGCCTGAATTCATTCTTCAACGCAACGCCGTTCGGCGGTTGGAATATATCCTGAAAAAGAAGGGCTTGATTTCGTAAAATTGATTGGCAAACCAAGACTATCCTTGTTTTTGATGGGGTTGCGTATTAATGCTGTTCGCGCTAGGTTTTCTTTTTTGAAAGGAAACTATCATGTCCACGGCCCCTTCTTTACATACGAAAAAATCGAATTTAGAGGGCGGTATCCGCCATGATTGGACACGGGACGAGATATTAGACTTGTTTCAAATGCCGTTTATGGATCTTTTGTTTCGGGCGCAAACTGTTCACCGTGACAATTTTGACCCGAACCAAATTCAACTCAGTCAATTATGCAGTATTAAAACGGGTGGATGCGCCGAAGACTGTAAATATTGTCCGCAATCAGCGCGTTATAACACAGGCCTTGATGCCTCTAAAATGATGGAAGTTGACCGCGTTATTGAACAAGCGAAAAAGGCGAAAGAGGCCGGCGCAACGCGGTATTGCATGGGCGCGGCGTGGCGCGATTTGAAGGACAGAGACATTGAACAAGTCTGTTCTATGATTAAAGGCGTGAAAGATTTAGGGCTAGAAAGCTGCGTGACTTTGGGAATGTTGACCGATGATCAGGTCGGTAAATTCAAAGMRGCGGGSCTTGATTATTACAATCACAATATCGATACATCCGAGGAATATTATAAAGAAATCATAACAACGCGCACATATGACGACCGTTTAAACACGATTAAACGCGTGCAAGATTCTGNCATTAACGTGTGTTCAGGCGGTATTGTCGGAATGGGTGAAAAGGAAACCGATCGCGCAGGGATGCTTGAAACTTTGGCGAATATGACACCTCAACCAAGCAGCGTCCCGATTAATAAATTGGTTCAGGTAAAGGGAACGCCTCTGTATGATGGTGGAATCGAAGGGATCGATCAGTTTGACTTTATTCGTACCATTGCGGTGGCGCGCATTATGATGCCAAAATCATATGTGCGTTTATCGGCAGGGCGCGAAGACATGTCCCAAGAAACACAGGCGTTTTGCTTTATGGCGGGCGCGAACAGCATGTTTTACGGTGAAAAGCTTTTGACGACTTCCAATCCATCGGAAAATAAAGATATGGATTTGCTTGATATGTTGGGCATGAAACCAGAAACGATCGAAAAGAAAAACGAAGCGGCGTGAATATGCGGTGGATAATCGTCACATAAGCTTGCGCGCGGATGGTGAATCGCACTATATAAATAGGCATGACGCAAAAAATAGCTATCGCTGCCGACCATGGCGGATATACCCTGAAAGAGGATATTAAAAACTTCGTATTTAATGATTTAAACATTGAATGGATTGATTTGGGAGCGCACTCGGAAGAGAGCGTGGATTACCCCGAATATGGTTTTAAAATCGCCGAGGCCATTGAAAATGGACAGGCAGATCAAGGTATTATCATTTGTGGTTCAGGGATTGGTATTTCGATTGCGGCCAACCGCTCTCCATCAATTCGCGCGGCCTTATGCACATCCAAAGAAATGGCAGAGCTTTCTCGTCAACATAATAACGCGAATGTCTTGGCGCTGGGCGCCCGTATTATATCAAAAGAAACGGCGATGGACTGTGTTCAGGCCTTTTTAACAACGGAATTCGAAGGTGGGCGCCACGAACGCCGCGTTGCAAAATTAGGAGGATCTCAAAATGCCTAATGACCCTCCATTTTATACTGTGATTTAATTGATATTTTTGCGCGAAAAAAAACGCGCGATACAAAAACCTATTTTTATAAGGATTTATTATTATGACAGCAGAAAAAATAATCGACATGACAAATACAAGACAAAATTTTTTTACGAATTCAGCAGAGCAAAGCGACCCAGCGGTTTTTGATTGCGTTCAAAAAGAAGCGAACCGCCAACAAAACCAAATTGAACTCATTGCATCTGAAAATATTGTTTCGCAAGCGGTTTTGGATATTCAAGGGTCTGTTTTGACAAACAAATATGCCGAAGGATACCCAAAGAAACGCTATTATCAGGGCTGTGAATTTGTGGATCAAACGGAACAAATGGCGATTGATCGTGCAAAAGAATTATTTGGATGTTCATACGCGAATGTTCAACCGCATTCTGGTGCAAATGCCAACCAAGCGGTGTTTTTCGCGCTTCTTCAACCGGGTGATACTTATTTAGGAATGTCTTTGGATGCAGGTGGTCATTTGACTCATGGATGCCCCGTCAATCAATCTGGGAAATGGTTTAATGCCGTGACCTATGGTGTGAACAAGGATGATGGCCTGATTAATTATGATGAAGTCGAAGCGATGGCGGTTGAACGTCAACCGAAACTGATTTTGGCGGGCGCGTCCGCATACCCACGTGTTATTGATTGGGAGCGTTTCCGCGCAATTGCCGATAAAGTCGGCGCATATTTATTTGTCGACATGGCGCATTACGCGGGCATGATCGCGGTTGGTGAATATCCAAACCCGTTTCCGCATGCGCATGTCGCCACCACGACAACACATAAAACATTACGTGGCCCTCGGGGTGGAATGATTCTGAGTAACGATGAGGCGATGGGTAAAAAGCTTAATTCGGCGGTCTTCCCAGGTTTGCAAGGTGGGCCGTTGGAACATGTGATTGCGGCCAAGGCCGTGGCATTTGGAGAGGCGTTGCGCCCTGATTTTAAAACCTATCAACAAAATGTTTTGTCGAACGCAAAAGTTTTGGGGGAAACGTTGATTGCGGGCGGGCTTGACCTTGTGTCTGGCGGAACGGATTCTCATATGTTGCTTGTTGATCTTCGTCCAAAAGGATTGACGGGGAAGGTCGCGGATTTAGCGCTAGAGCATGCAGGGATAACCTGTAATAAAAATACTGTACCGTTCGATCCAGAGGGCCCATTTGTCACATCTGGGATTCGTTTGGGGACCCCTGCGGGGACGACGCGTGGCTTTATGGCGCAGGAGTGGAAAGAGATAGGGAACATGATTTTGGAGGTTCTTGATGGCTTGCTTGAAAATGGCGTTGAGGGGAACGGGGATGTGGAGGCATCGGTACGGGCTCGAGTTGAGAAAATGTGTGAAAAATTCCCAATTTATAAATAATCAATTTTAAACTCGTTAAAATTCAACTATACTCAACCATGTTCATTTTAAAGGGAAGGATACTCAAATGAAATCTATCGTTACATTGTTTACATGCGTTATCGTTTTGTCGGCAGGTTCACTTGCTTTGGCAAAAGATACAAGCCACGGCGGAGGTCATGCGGAGCCATCACACGCGGAACCAAAACATGAAGAGCCAGCCCACGCAGCTCCAAAACACGCAGCTCCAAAACACGCAGCTCCAAAACATGAAGAGCCAGCCCACGCAGCTCCAAAACACGCAGCTCCGAAACATGCGGAAGCACCGGCAAAGCTTTGTGAAGGGTTTGGACCTCAAACACCGCGCGACATTACAAGTACGCAAGGCAGAAACACTGTTCAATTTTCATTGGCCCCAAGGGCGTCTCAGATGAATTTGTGTAACATTCACTTTCATAAAAACGCAGAACATCGCGGTCCTGGATTCTTGGTTTCAAGTTCGGACCCTGAATATGGTGGGTACAAATGTAATGCCTMATSANAWMAKTTCTMRWTTKSWAWWRSRMGMTSSNGAAWGSARANTSKTNGSNATGRTNNTYAAAGYCAKGYGRTWCGNTKGAANNNCASWGGGTTCATACAACATGTGATACACAACCTGGACCGGGACTTGGTTCTTGCTTGTCTGATGCCTGTGCCAATCCACAGCTTCGTGTTGAAACACAGGTCTTTCTTCTTGTGAATGATGATTCAGCTCTTCAATTTGGTGGTTTCTCTTACGATGGAAATACTGTGAATGGCCGCCCACAGGCAAAGGCTATCCCAACAGATGGTCGTAAAATTATCGAATTTTTGGGGTCAACAACAGGTCCAAAATATACCGAAGCGGTGTGTTCGCCATTACAAGTCACGTGGAGTGTTCGCCCGTCATGTGCGAAACTTGACATTAATTCATTGGGTGACTGGTGTTCTGGGAAAAACGTTTTCGAAGAAAATCACGGACACGGTGTTCGCAAGCTTGTAACATCACCAGAGTTATTGTCGATCATTCGATAAAGACGCCTTAGGTTATTTTAAATTTTAAAAAGGGGCTTTCGAGCTCCTTTTTTTTGTAAATTTGACATTGGTTTTGAATCTGTGTACATTTGCCATAACTTAAAAATAAAAAGGAATAATAAAATGGCAACAGCAATAGAATATGGATTAACGGCATCGCTTTTATCGGTGATCGTTCTTATGGGAGGGAATGTTTTGCTTGACGATTTTAATACAGAGAATACAAAAAATCAACCAACACGAGAAGACAAAATAATTTCTCAATTAACGTCTGTTAATCCTGCGGCGGGAAAATGTGTGCGGATGTTTTATGATGCTGCCTTGAAGGAGAATAACTTGGTTTCAAGCTATTGGCTTTTGGAAGGCGCGCAGATTAAATGTTTGGAGCAAGCCACAGAGTTTAAACGGTCTCCTCAACCAAGGTAACTCAATATAAATTTCACTGGAAACTTGTGGTAAAGGGGCGTAAAGCCCCTTTCTTTTTACGGGTTAAGGTGCTATCAACGTCTTATGCATTGTCCATTTTGTAGCGCAGGTGATACTCAGGTCAAAGACTCCCGTCAAGCGGAAGAGGGGGGCTCTATTCGCCGTCGTCGATCGTGTGTTCAATGCGGGGGACGTTTCACAACTTTTGAAAGAACGCAGCTCCGTGAATTAACCGTTATTAAGAATAATGGTGATAAAGAATTATTCGACCGCGATAAACTCTATCGTTCAATGAAAACTCCACTTCGTAAACGCCCGATTGATAATGCGACATTGGAAAATGTTGTGAACGGTATCGTTCGTCAAATGGAATCATTGGGAGAGGCAGAAATTCCAACGGGAAAAATTGGTGAATTTGTGATGCAGGCCTTTATGGAACTGGATCATGTGGCCTATATTCGTTACGCCTCTGTTTATAAGGACTTCCGCGAAGTTGCGGACTTTAACGAATTTGTGGATGACCTTCAAAAGGTTCAGAAAAAAGCATCGTAAATCAAAATGTTTACAGGAATTATTCAAACAATGGGCGAGGTTGTAAAGGTTGATACAGACCGTGGCGATCCTCGATTTTATATTCGTACCGATTTAGACTTAAACGCCGTTCCTATGGGGGCTTCGGTCTGTCATGCGGGATGTTGTTTGACAGTTGTTGAAAAAGACGGGGACGTGTTTGCAACGGATGTATCGGCGGAAACATTATCAAAAACAACGCTTGGGTCGTGGGGCACGGGCACGAAGATCAATCTTGAGCCATCCTTAAAGGTTGGTGACGAATTGGGCGGGCATATCGTGTCGGGTCATGTCGATGGTGTCGCCACGATTATTGCCATTGAAAAAGAAGGCGATTCACGCCGTTTAACGATCGAGGCACCAGAAGATTTAGCAAAATTTATTGCGCCAAAAGGCTCAATCACCTTGGATGGGATATCGTTGACCGTGAATGAAGTCAGCGGCAATCAATTTGGAATTAACATTATCCCGCATACGTGGGAGATCACGACATTGGGACTCCGCAATGTTGGTGATACATTGAACATCGAAATTGATTTGATGGCGCGTTATGCCGCGCGCTTGATGGAGTATACGTCATGAGCTTAAATATTGTGTCAAAACAAGATGTTGCGCGTACATCTGAAGATTTAAGCGTTATTTCTTCGATCGAGGATGTATTGGACGATGTCCGCAATGGCCGCATGGTTATTTTGGTCGACGATGAAGATCGTGAAAATGAAGGGGATTTGATTATCCCGGCACAATTTGCGACGCCGGAACATATTAATTTTATGGCCACTCATGGGCGCGGCCTTATCTGTCTTGCTATGGATCAGGCGGGCATTGACCGCCTTGGACTTCCTCAAATGACGGCGCGTAATACAGAGGCATTTACAACCGCCTTTACCGTATCGATTGAGGCAAAAGAAGGCGTGACAACGGGGATATCGGCGCCTGATCGTGCGCGCACGATACAGGTGGCAACGGATCCCAACGCCACACCAGACGACATTGTGATGCCAGGGCATATTTTTCCGTTGGCTGCGCGCGATGGTGGAACATTGGTGCGCATTGGCCATACAGAGGCGGCCGTTGATTTGGCGCGTTTATGTGGGCTTCGTCCTGCAGGCGTGATTTGCGAAATTATGAAGGATGATGGCGAGATGGCTCGCCTGCCTGATTTAATTGCCTTTGCGCAACTGCACGGCATGAAAATTGGAACAATCGCGGATCTTGTGTCCCACCGTTTGGCGACAGATGACCTTGTTGAAAAGGTTAAGGTCGAGACTTTGGTTATTGATAACAAAGAATATTCCGTGATCACTTATAAGAATTCTATCAACGATATGGATTCAATTGCGGTGATTAAAGGTGATGTACGGCCAGATCAACCAACGGCCGTTCGGGTTCATGCCTTGAATATTATGCGTGATGTTTTGGCATGCGAAAACCCAGTTCACCAAACAATTCAAGCGATGGAAAAATATGAGACAGGCGTATTTTTGTTGATGCAATCCAGCACGAGCATGATGCCATCGAAACCAAGTGCGGATGGTGCCATTCGTCACTATGGTATTGGCGCGCAAATTTTGAAAGATATTGGCGTTCGTGACATGATTCTCTTGACCCCATCGGAAAAACATGTGATTGGTTTGCAAGGTTTCGGCCTGAACATTATCAAACAAGAAACGGTTTAACGCGGTCATGACAAAAATTCTTATTATTGAGGCTCGATTTTACGGCCATATCGGCGATTTATTGCTCTCTGGTGCGCAAGATTATTTAAAAAGCAAGAACGCTGAGTTCGATGTTGTGACCCTTCCTGGTGCGCTTGAAATTCCGTCGGCTTTGTCGTTCGCGGCGGCGTCGGGTCACTATGATGGGTTTGTTGTTTTGGGATGTGTTATTCGCGGCGAAACGGCGCATTACGATGTTGTTGTGAATGAAAGCGCACGCGGAGTGTACTGTGTGGCATTGGCGCATGATTTGGCGGTTGGAAATGGAATTTTGACGGTCGAAAGCGAAGATCAAGCCATCGTTCGCGCGGATCCGGCGCAAAAAAATAAAGGGAAGGACGCGGCCGAGGCGGCGTTGACCTTGATTGAGGTGCGTAACACATATGCGTAAACCTTCGAAAAAAGCAAAATTAACTGCGGCGCGTTTGACGGCCGTTCAATCGGTTTACCAAATGGCCGTTTCAAAGGCGTCAGAACGCGAGGCGTATGACCATTATATTAAAAATTTAATGGGACAAGATGTGGACGGCGACGATTACGTGCCGGCTGACCTTGATCTATATTCAAAAATTTTGACAGGTGTTTCAGAAGATCGCGATAACCTCCGTGATATGATTTTGGGTGCGATGGAAGGCAAAAAGCCAGAACCATTGTTGCAGGCAATCTTATTTTGCGGTGTGTTTGAATTGATGTCTCATCATGAATATGATGCAGGGATTATCATTAATGACTATGTGAATGTTGCGCATGGTTTTTATGAACAGGCCGAGGCCAACCTTGTAAACGCGGTTCTTAATCGTCAGTAGATGATTTCTGTATTTCGCAATCGGGTTTAAGGCTGATGTTATTGATGAAATTAATAAAGCTGAGTTTAATTCTGTCA
>NVSI01000067.1 GCA_002401195.1 Alphaproteobacteria bacterium | reverse complement strand
AATTTTTACTAAAAAATACATCGATTGTGACCTATCAAAATAGCTTTATCCAGCTGAGACTTAAAGATAAGACAATTATAAATATTGGGCCAAATAGTAAGGTGGTTCTCTCAAAAATTAGGAAAAATAAAAATGAAAACATGTTTGGTTGTTGATGATAGTCGCGTTGTACGTAAAGTTGCACGACGCATAGTCGAAGATTTACAGTTTGTGTGTGATGAGGCCGAAGACGGCATTGTTGCCCTTGAGAAATGTAAAGAAGAAATGCCTGATGCCATTCTTCTTGATTGGAATATGCCGAATATGAGTGGCATTGAGTTCCTTGAGAATCTACGAAAAATGAGTGGTGGAGATAAGCCAAAAGTCGTTTTTTGTACAACAGAAAACGAAATGTCGTTCATTCAAAAAGCCTTGGAAGAAGGCGCGGATGAATATATTATGAAGCCGTTTGACAGTGATATCGTTGAGACAAAATTCAAACAGGTCGGCCTGATATAACAGTCAAATGTATGTTGGTTCAATATTTTTAATAGGAAAAATTATATAAAATGCGCGTTCTTTTAGTTGAAGATTCTGCTGTTATCCGCAGTATTATTACTCGTATTCTTGGCGAGGCCGAAGGCATTGAGGTTGTCGGCGCGGCGCGTAATGGCGAAGTCGGTGTGGAATCGTACAAAAAATTAAAACCAGATGTTGTCTTGATGGATATTGAAATGCCCGTCAAGGATGGTATTTCCGCATTGGAAGAGATCATTGCATTTGATTCCCGTGCAAAAGTTATTATGTGTTCGACACTCACGATTAAAAACGCGGACATTACAATGAAGGCCATGAAAATTGGCGCAATTGATTACATCGCAAAACCAACGAATGTTGCCGCGGTGGGGAAATCGGATGAATTTAAGGATACGCTTGTTCGCCTGATTCAAAGCGTTAAAGTGGGCTCGCGCGTCAAGGCAGGACTGGTCGCGGGCGTTCCCGTTGCGGATAAACTTGATTTACGTCCGAAACCACCCATTCATTGGAAGCCTCAGGTTGTTGCAATCGGAAGTTCGACTGGTGGGCCTCAGGCTCTCTTTAATTTCATGAGGGGGTTAAAGGGAATTAACCTTCCTGTTGTGATTACACAGCATATGCCAGCGACGTTTACGACGTTGTTGGCACAACACATATCGACCCAAGCGGATTTTAAATGCGTGGAGGGCCAAGACGGAATGGCGTTGGAGGCTGGTGTTGCGATTTTGGCGCCCGGTGGACGTCATATGAGCTTTGAGAAAAATGAAGACGGGCAGACAGTTGTAAAATTAACGGATGGGCAGCCAGAAAATTTCTGCAGACCATCGGTTGATGTGATGTACCGGTCTTTGATGGAACAATACGGGGATAGAGTTCTTTCCGTTATCTTGACAGGGATGGGTTCCGACGGTCATAAAAGCGTGGAAAAATTGATTGAAAAAGGCGGGTATTGCGTGGCCCAGGATCAGGAAACAAGCGTTGTTTGGGGGATGCCTGGCGCCGTCGCGACGAACGGACTTTGTAGTGCAGTTTTACCGTTGGATCAAATGGCCCCGTGGGTTCGTGAACATGCACGCGCGTAATAGATAAAGAATGATATTGAAAAGAAAGTTACTGTAAAATGACAATGCCCGCTGAAGATTTCGAGTTGTACCGCTCCTTTCTTTACAAAGAATCAGGATTGGTGATTACACCTGAAAAAATGTATTTATTAGAATCTCGTTTGAATCCTGTTGTGAAAAAAATGGAAATGGAAGGGCTTGCGGATCTTACGGCCAAAGTCCGAATGAATGATGTCACGGCGAAGCACGCAATTATTGAGGCGATGACGACGAATGAAACGTTCTTTTTTCGTGACACGCACCCGTTTGAAAGATTTGAAGAAGTTGTCCTTCCTAAAATCATGGAAAGTAAGCCTGCGGGATCCACAATTCGTATATGGAATGCCGCCTGTTCAAGCGGTCAAGAACCGTATTCTTTGGGGCTTATTTTAAGAGAGAATGCCCATAAATTTGGCGGATATAAATTTGAAATTACCGCGACTGATTTATCCGAAGATATCTTAGATACGGCAAAACGCGCTGTGTATACTCAGTTTGAGGTACAACGCGGAATGCCCATTAAAATGTTGATGAAATATTTCACACAGCAAGGGTCGTCATGGGCGTTAAATGAGGACATTAAATCAATGGTTAAGTTCGAGAAATTTAACCTTCTTGATCCCATGACAAAATTCCCTGAATTTGATGTTGTTTTCTGCCGTAATGTTTTGATTTATTTTGATCAAGAAACAAAAGGTAAAATCCTTGGTGAGCTAAGGAAGCATGTCTCGAAACATGGTTTCTTGTTCCTTGGTGGCGCCGAAACAGTTATCGGTATAACAGATGTATTTAAAGCCATGAAGGGCGAAAGAGGCCTTTACATACCAAGTCACTCTGTCCATGCTTAGGGCATGAGAGACGTCCAATCTGATATTTTAAATTTTTGGTTTTCTGAAATAAAGCCCGCGCAATGGTTTCAAAAAAGCGTGGCTTTTGACGCGGATATTATCGCGCGGTTTGAACCAGATTATAAAATGGCCCTCCAGGGCATCTATGATGGGTGGCAAGGGGATGAAAAGGGCGCGCTTGCCTTGTGTATCCTTTTGGATCAATTTCCACGCAATATGTACCGCGACACACCACAGGCCTTTGCAAGCGACGCACGCGCCTTGGAAATCGCAAAAGAGGCCGTTTCAAAGGGGTATGACACTCTTTTAAGCACTCAAGAAAAAACATTCCTTTATTTGCCGCTCGAACATAGCGAAGTTTTGGAAGATCAGCATCAATCAGTCCAGCTTTTTGCAAAGCTTATGGATGACGACCCGATTATTTACGATTATGCGAAGCGTCACTATGACGTGATTAAGAAATTTGGTCGATTTCCACATAGGAACGCCATAATGGATCGAAAAAACACGTCTTTAGAAGAGGAATATCTTTCGGACCCGAATAACGGGTTTTGATTTTGACATATCTATAGATTTGTATTATATTGAACATATGAAAAAAGCACGCACGGCACTTTCTGCATTTTTGGTCGCGTCCAGCCTGTCTGGCTGTATGGGAGTTACGGAATCTTGGAATGACGRAGACATCGTCGATGTTGATGTTCATCCTCTTGTTGAATCATCGTATATTGTCACACCAGATATAAAGATCGGAGCGGAGCAGAATTTTGCCCAAGCGATGCTTCACAACAGCAGCGCGATAAAATCGACAAGCCCCTTTGGAGAGCCAGTGGGAATGCATGCCCTTTGTGAGCGCGATCCATATTTTTGTGCATGGATGGGCAGTTTTGAAGAAGATAAGGTTCCATTGAATATTGATACGTATCGGCAAATTAAAGACATTAACACCATGTATAATAGCGCGCCGTTTATCGTTCAGACAGAAGAAGCGCCAGGCGAGGAATATTGGAAAACGCCGTCTGAAACATTGAGGGATCGTTCAGGCGATTGCGAGGACATCGTCCTTTTGAAATTTGACGAGTTAACGAAAATAAATATCCCATCAGGGGCGATGCGCCTTATTGTTGTAAAGGATGAAAATGATGCAGGGCATGTCGTTTTGGGCGTTGATGCCACGATCAAAGGGAAAGAGATGACGCTTATCTTGGATAATAAACGTTCAGATATTCTGTTTTTTCACGAAACAGGATATACGCTGCATTCTATTTCTGGGGTTCTGGACCGTGAAAAATGGTTTCGTGCCAAAGAGGTCGAAAACAAACCAGATGCGATGGGGCGCCTTATTAATAGGCTCTCCAAACCAGTTAAAGATGCTTCGTTTAATTATCAATAAATTCTCGATTTTCAAATAAAAAAACGCCCTCATGATTTTCATCAAAAGGGCGATTTCAAAAATTAGTATGATTTAATCAAATCAGTGCTTAGAAGCCATTCTTCTCACGACGTTTACGGTCGTCTTTACGCGCGCGGCGCACGGCTTCGGCTTTTGTACGTTTCTTCTTTTCACAATTTTTCTCAAAATGACGGCGCTCCTTCATCTCACGAAAGAGTCCTTCACGTTGCATTTTCTTTTTCAGAACGCGCAGAGCCTGTTCGACATTATTGTCGCGAACATTAACCTGTACTATTTAAATCACACTCCCTTCGGGGTACATCTTGGGTTGAAAACCAATGCATAAAAAGCCATAGTTACGAGGCAGTTGCAAGTAAAAAAGGACATTTCATGCGAATTTTAGCGTTTTTAATCGGATTTATGGTGATATCGACGGATATTACCGCTCAAACATACGGGATCGCGATGCACGGCGCGCCGAAATATAAAGAGGGGTTTACCCATTTTTCGTACGTGAACCCTGATGCGCCAAAGGGCGGATCCTATTCCTATGCATCCCAAGGGACATTTGATTCTTTGAATGGGTTTATTACAAAGGGAGTATCGGCCACGGGCCTTGGAATGATTTACCAATCTTTGATGACACCAAGCGCGGATGAGGCGTTTTCAAAATATGGTGATATCGCCCAAACTATTGATATCGCGGATGATAATTCATCCGTTACTTTTGCGATTAATCCAAACGCACGTTGGCATGATGGACAAAAAATAACAGCCGATGACGTTGTTTGGACATTTCAAACCTTGTTGGATAAAGGGCAGCCATTTTACAAAGCGTATTATGCGGATGTTGAAACGGCCGAAGTCAGCGAAACTGGCGATTCTGTTACATTCACATTTAAAACGACGGAGAATAAAGAGCTTCCGATGATTCTTGGGGCTTTAACCGTTTTGCCAAAACATTATTGGACGAAAGAGGGGCGCAATTTTGATGAAACAACGCTTGTTCCACCCCTTGGCAGTGGGCCTTATAAAATATCCAAAGTTGATATTGGTAAAACGATTAAATTTGACCGTGTAAAAAATTGGTGGGCGTCTGATTTGCCTGTGAATAAGGGGCGCTATAATTTTGATACGATTACTGTGAAATATTACCGCGATGCAACTGTGGCCTTGGAAGGATTGTTTGCGGGGGATTATGATCTGCGCGAAGAAAATATAGCCAAAGTTTGGGCCACGGGATATGACACATCGGTTGTGAAATCAGGGCGGATTAAACGCGTTGAAATCGCGAATAAAAACCCTGTCGGAATGCAGGCCTTTGGTATGAATAATCGCCGCGCAGTCTTTCAAGACCGCGAAGTGCGCCRMGCSNTTSAANTTGGCKTTTGATTWTGAATGGWCSAATAAGNAATTYRYNTTTRKYSCCWATAMMNCNGSRYMAACAGCTATTTTGAAAATTCGGAATTGGCCTCTCATGGCGTTCCAACGGGGCGTGAATTGGCCATTTTGTCCGAGTATAAAAGCCTGCTTCCAAAGGAGTTATTTACAACGCCGTATACGAATCCAGTGACGGACGGATCGGGGAATAACCGTAAACAGCTTCGTCAGGCGATGAAGATATTGGACGCGGCGGGATATGCCCTTGGTGCGGATGGGATTCGTGTTCACAATAAAACGGGTCTGCGTTTATCATTTGAAATCATCGAGCGCCAACAAGCGTTTGAGCGTTGGGTTTTGCCAATGATTAAAAATTTAAAACGCATTGGTATTGAGGCCAGTTTCCGCGTGGTGGATACGTCGCAATATATTGAACGCCTGACGAATTTTGATTTTGACATGACGGTACAAAGTTTCGGTCAATCATTGTCTCCTGGAAACGAACAATTGGAATATTGGCATTCGTCAAAGGTCGATGTTGTTGGCTCTCGTAATTATTTAGGGGTAAAAAGCGCGGTTGTGGATGCGTTGGTCGCTCAAATAATTAACGCGCCAGACCGAGAGGAGTTGATCTATCGCACGCGCGCTCTCGATCGTGTCTTGCTCTGGGGGTATCATTTAATTCCGCAATGGCATATTAATATTTGGCGCGTGGCGCATCATAATAAATTTGAAAAACCCACGACTCAGGCGCCATACGCTCTTGGCGCGATCGACACATGGTGGATAAAGGATAAGGACACACAATGACAAAAGATTTCAATGAATGCGCGTGGTACGAAAAAGCGTGGCGCAATTTACGGTTGGCGTTTTCTTCGCCGTCTCTTCCTCCACAAGGCGCGGCGCTTGAAAAGAGAGACGCTTTGATGGTTCGTAAAGTTGTGAGCGAAGTGAGTCGCGGGACAGGTCCATTCAGCGATTGGCGGAGAGGGCTATGAAACTTGCAATTATTATTCCTGCGCGTTTTGCCTCGACAAGATTTCCAGGGAAACCGTTGGCTTTGATTAATGGGAAGGCCATGATTGATCACGTCTATGAATTGGCGCTTGAGGCGGCCAAACCTGTGAAAAATTCGACCGTGATTGTTGCAACGGACGATGATCGTATTGAAAACCATTGCAAGACGATGGGGCATACATGCCTGCGGACATCCGAGAATTGTAAAACGGGATCTGATCGTGTGCTTGAGGCGGCCATAAAATTATCGGACCAACCTGATGTCGTGATTAATTTACAAGGCGATGCGCCATTAACGCCTTTGGTTGCGATGGAGCGAATAATTCGCGTATTTACGGCCGAACCGGATGTTCAGGTTGCAACGCCAATCCGTCAATTATCGTGGGATGAGTTGAACCGTTTAAAACGGAAAAAGAAACTGACTCCATTTAGCGGCACCACCGCCGTTGTTGGAAAAAATGGTCAGGCAAAATGGTTTTCAAAACACATTATTCCCGCCATCCGCAATGAAGAAGATTTAATGCAAGAAGGGGATATGTCACCGGTTTTTCAACATTTAGGCCTGTATGGATATCGTCTTGAGACATTGAAAAAATTTGTTAACCTATCCGAAGGAACGTATGAGGCCTTGGAAGGTTTAGAACAATTACGGTTTTTAGAAAATGACATCCCTGTTCAATGTGTGGAAATTCCAACAGACACATTAATTCATAGTGGGATTGATTCCCCCGAAGACGTGGATAGCGCGGAATCGACCTTGCGATCGATGAGGATGTATTCATGACGCGTTTATTAATTATTCGCCACGGGAACACTTTTTCCGCTGATGAGGAACCACGCCGCGTGGGTGTGAAAACGGACATCCCCCTTGTGCAATCGGGTATTGATCAGGCGCGTGCGCTTGGTGCGTATTTAAAACGTGAAGGCATGTTGCCGGACACTATTTATGCCTCGGCCTTGCAACGGGCGCAAGAAACAGCGCAGATTATGATGCGTGATTCAGGGCGCGATCAAGACGTTATCACGGATGAAAATTTCAATGAAATTGATCATGGTGTGGATGAAAATAAAACCGAAGATGAAATTATTGCGCGCCTTGGTAAAGGAATTTTAGAGGAATGGAATGCCTTTGGCGTTGTGCCAGATGGATGGAATGTTGACCCTCGATCGATTCAACAATCATGGCTCGATTTTGCGAATGATTGTTTGGATAGTCGCGGCGGAAAAACCACATGCGTTGTCAGCAGCGGCGGAATTATTCGTTTCGCACCGATTGTTTTAAATGATGCAGGCCTGCCAGACGATCAGTCACCAAAGGTTCGGACGGCCTCAATGTCATTGATGGAACATGATGGGCGCGCGTGGCGATGCTTGTTCTGGAATAAACGCCCCGAATAGGTATAATCAACCCTATGGCATCATATATTCTCCGCAGGCTTCTTTTGATGATCCCCACAATTTTCGGGATTATCTTGCTTAACTTTCTGATTGTTCAGGCGGCGCCAGGCGGCCCTGTTGAACAAATGATTGCAAAGGCGCAAGGCTTTGGCAGTGACGCAACCGCGCGAATCAGCGGTGACGGAGGCAGTGAAGTTGGTGCAAACCTCAATAAACAATTCGAATCCACACAAGGCGCAGGAAGCGGATCATCGGGAAGTAAGTATCGCGGCGCACAAGGATTGCCCCCTGAATTTATTGCCGAAATGGAAAAACAATTCGGATTTGATAAGCCCGCGCATGAACGGTTTTTCATGATGATTAAAAATTATTTGATGTTTGATTTTGGCGAAAGTTATTACCGCGATGTTTCGGTCTTGTCCTTAATCGCGGAAAAAATGCCTGTGTCGATTTCATTGGGCCTGTGGTCGACGCTCATTATCTACCTGATCTCAATTCCCCTCGGCATTAAAAAAGCGACCAAAGACGGCGAACGATTTGATGTATGGA
>NVSI01000066.1 GCA_002401195.1 Alphaproteobacteria bacterium | reverse complement strand
GATTCCCATTTCTTTAAAATGATGTGTCGATTCGTGATATTTTTCCGATGTATGAAGCATCGCCTTGGATGGAATACACCCAACATTTAGACATGTCCCGCCAAGTGATTCGCGTTTTTCCACACACGCAACTTTCATCCCCAATTGCGCGCATTTTATCGCACAAACATAGCCACCGGGCCCCGCACCAATTACAATCACATCATATTTATTATCAGTCATATTATTATCTTCTGGATAAGTTAAAGGAAATCACTAAAAACCGTTTGCACGACTCACAGTCCACAAGTATAACCCAATTATATTTATTTTTCGAGACTTGTTCGAAATGAATTACAGGGTATGCTTAAGTTACAAAGTTTCAAGTTTATGTGAAAATATTCATTGACTTTTAATACAGAAAAAGACTATAAAACACGCAGGTCAAAACAGGGCCATAATATTAAAGACAACGCACAAAGGGACAGAAATGAAAACCACCGATGCATTAAACCTCGCCGAAACATTCGAGGCTCAACAAAACAAACGTCCAACGGATGTTATTCCATCAACCGAAGAAATCGAATATAAACACGTCCTTGATTTTCCATCGGACACGAGCGCCAAAGGTTTCGCGACCAAAAACGGCCTCAAATACCCCTCAGAATTTATAGTAAAAGCCCTCATCTCCGAGGGCTTTGTCGTATCCAGAGAAACAAGCACAAAAAACTTGTCCAGTTACTATTACGACACGAAAGACCGCACCCTTAATGCACGCGGCATATCTCTTCGTATGCGTCACAATGAAACGCCACAACGTGAAACCCAATCCGAAGATTTCGAAGCCGAAACGCCAGATCTCTCATTCAAAATCCCAACGCAAAGCGGCTCAACAGTCAAACGCCTTGAATACCAAGAAAAAACAAAAATACACGGCGATTTTGCCAACGGTGTAAAGTTTTCCATGTCCTTTAAAGGCTTGGTTGAGCGGTATACCCAAGAAATCATGGAACGCAGTGGCGCCCAAGCGGCCGTCCAGTGGGCCGAGGCAACCTATAAAACTCTTGGTTTTGACTGGGATTCATATCGTGAGCATTTCTCTATCAACTGCAAACGCACCAAGCCGTATGTCACGCTTTATACATTAAAGGATGCTGACAATAATTTACTCCGCCACGATGACGGAAGCGTTCGCGTTTATAAACAACAGCCCGAAATCATTCCAGACACCATGGAATGCCGCGCCATTGTGTGGCAATTTTGCCTTGATACAAATCGTTTCTTTGCCAACGATACAACCAACCTCGGTGAAACAGTTAAATATCATGTTGACCACGAAATTGAATACGAACTTCAAGTTGGCGTTGACGAATACGAAAAAGATGGCCTTGCCTGTGCCGATGACATTACATACGAAGAAGCATACGCCGCGCGCGCGATCATTAACGACCTGATCAAAGACAGCATGGCCGCCTATAACGTTAAAGAATGCCCATTGCATTCCGGAGAATCAAAACAAGCGCGTGGTTTTCACGCCATTGATCGCCACAACGAACGCACTTCTGGCGCGAAGATCAAACCGGCCGATACATTTACAATTCGCGGACGCACAAACATGCATAAAATTAAGGCCTATAGCTGGGATGGAATGGTCAAAGACTCCCCCGCCCTTACAAAAGCGACAAGAGCGGCCTCAATCAACCAGCCCTTGTTTGGCCTTAAGAAGGTGGTTTAAACCACTGGATTTTCAGTTTATTTAGTCGTATAACCAATGCCATGACAAAAACACTCATCGGCATTGGAAACGCGGCGATTGACGGCATGGTTGACGTGCCATCAGATTCCACTCTTCACGACCTTCAGCTTACAAAAGGCGCCTGCGTTTTTGCAGGGAATGACGACCCACGCATGCAACGCGTTTTCGACATGTTCCCCAACTATATAAAGGACGCAGGAGGCGCAGCCGCCAACGCCATATGTTCCTATGCCGCCCTTGGTGGACAATCACGATTTATCGGAAAGACAGGATATGACGATCACGGCGATTTTTTCACAAAATCAATGCGCCAATACGGCATTGCCTTCGACACTCCGCCAACAAAGGAAACTCAATCAACGTTCCTTTTTGCCGTTGTAACGCCCGATAAAGAACGCAGTTTCTTATCCAATCATGGCGCCAGCCATTATATCTCGGGCAAGGATGTCAAAGAAGAATGGTTTACATCCGGCACGACCCTCATTATCGACGGGTATATGTTGATGTCCGACGGCGGGCCTGATGCCCTCTTCACCGCGATTAAATACGCAAAAAAACACGGCAGCGAAACCATTTTTATGCCGTGCAGCCTGACCGTTATCAAAGAAAAATCCGATTATATTCAAAAAATTGTTCCAAATGCTGACGCCGTTATATGCAATGAGGAAGAAGCCCTTGGCTTTACACAAACAGACGATATCACGGATATTCAGTCCCATTTTGATTGGGGCGTTGTAACGCTTGGATCGCGTGGCGCCTATTATTTCACAAAGGATACAAACGGCGTCATTCCCATTCCAAGCACACCTGACATAATCATCAATACAAATGGCGCGGGCGACAACTTTGCGGGCGGGCTTTTATACGGGCTTCATAACGGTCTTTCGATTGAAAAATCCGTCAAATTAGGGCAACTTTGCGCCATTCATGTCATTGGCCGTGATGGCGCGCGATGTGCCACGAGCCTCAAACATTTCCTTGAGGAGCTATAGACAAATACAATGATCAATCCATTTGACGCCATGCAATCCGCCGTTGATATCGTCAACACAAGCGAACATCATAAAAACAAAATCGCCGCATGTTTATTTACTGACACGACGATGATCTCATGCGTTAACCACCGCCCCGAACGCCTCTCCAACGTCTTTACACCCGACATCCGCATGGGAAAAAGCAGTCAGTTCGTTCATTCCGAAGTGTCCTGCATCCATGCCTTTGAAGCCGAGACCGAAGGCGCGTCCCTTTGTGTTACAGATCCTTTTTGCCCCAATTGTGCCAAAGCGATCGTTGAGGCAGGCATTACTCATGTCTATATCGACCACAAAGGACTGAAAAAAGAATTCGCACAGCGCCGCGGAGAAGAGTTTGAAAATTTATCCCTCCTTATGATGGAAAAGGCAGGCATAACCGTGTCCATCATTCACCGCAAAGATAAAAAGATAGAGGCTCTTTTAGCGCCGCAGATACAAACCCGCGCGGCAGGCGCGTCCGCCATTGAATTTTTTGATATTGCCGGTGAATTATCATTAAAAGACATGATTCACAGCTTTCGAAACCGTCAACCGCACGGACCTTGGGCCTGCGCCCGTATCAAAGAACCAAACGGAAAACTCTCTGGTATTTTAGTGTTTGAAAACCTTCCGACTGGGATTACACCCCAAGAATTCAACGAGAAAAAGGATTTTAGCCCGAAATACGGCCTAACAATCGATCCAATCAACCGCTTACTTTTTTATATCAAACGCAAAAATTTAAAGCTAATCGATAACCATGTTGGATCAAACCTGTTTCCATCCTCACGCGCGATGGTCAATGCCATCGGGTTCGGGATAAACCGCCTCACCATTGGCGAGGAAACAAAAACGCCAGGAACATCCCGCCATAATGCTGCCCAACTTTTGGAGGAAAATAGCGTTTTATCAATTGATCGGTTATACTAATCCCATGAAACATTTATTTATCATCGCTTTATTCGCACTTTCCACGCCGGCAATGGCACAAACGGATGACCACCTTATGCTGGATCACGGAACCATGGTCACACCGACATGTGAAACATTCCCTGAATGGACAACAAAAAATATCTCTGAAATTGATTTATCTATTTTAGAAGAACGTGGTCACCGCGTTATTAAGCCTAACATGGGATTAACAATGGATTATTCACCAAGCCGCCTGAACATCCAAACCACCGAAGACGGTGTTATTATTGGCCAAGATTGCGGCTAAAAGAACTAAGCTTCAATCAACAAGCGCGCAGGATCTTCCAGCATTTCCTTGATTCTCACCAAGAAACTCACAGACTCGCGTCCATCAACAACGCGGTGATCATACGACAAGGCCACATACATCATTGGGCGTGCCTCGATCGATCCATCAGGCATAACCATCGGACGCATCATTGTTTTATGCATGCCCAAAATCGCCGATTGCGGGCGATTCAAGATTGGTGTCGACATCATCGATCCAAAAACACCGCCATTTGTAATGGTGAATGTTCCACCCATCATGGCATCCATGCCCAGTTTCCCTTCACGGGCAAGGCCAGCCAATTCGCCGATATCTTTTTCGATATCTGCAAATGATTTTTGATCGGCGTCACGCACATTCGGCACAACCAAGCCTTGAGGCGTGGACACAGCAACCCCAATATCATAGTAATTTTTATAAACAATATCCGTACCATCGATTTCCGCGTTCACCGCTGGGAATTCTTTCAAGGCCTGACAGGCCGCCTTTACAAATATTGACATGAAACCAAGCTTTACGCCGTGCTTCTTCTCAAATGTTTCTTTGTACGCCTTACGCATATCCATATACGCGCCCATATCARTTTCATTGAATGTCGTTAAAATCGCGGCTTCTGTTTGTGCCTCTTTCAAACGAGATGCGATTGTTTGACGCAATTTTGTCATTCGAACGCGTTCTTCACGGGCCTTTGTCTCACGTGGAGCCGCAGGAGCCGCAGATGGAGACGGTTTTGCCGCAGGAGCCGCTGACGCAGTATTCCCTGACGTCATGAATTTTTGAACGTCTTCTTTTGTAAGACGCCCGCCCTTACCCGTTCCTGTGATTTGAGATGCATCAAGGTTATTATCATTCACCATTTTACGAACAGCCGGAGATAAAGCCACCGCGCCCGCCGCGACAGATTCTGTTTGTGTATCTGTTGGCGTAGATTCGGCCTTTGCCGTAGGTTTTGGCGCCGATCCAGTGCCTTCGCCTAACTCACACAGCAACGCACCAACTTCGACAGTGTCACCCTCTTGTGCGGAAATAACACCCAAAACGCCTGCCTCTGGTGCATTGACCTCAATCGTGACTTTATCCGTTTCCAATTCCACCAACGGCTCGTCCATCGCAACGGCCTCCCCTTCGGCTTTGAGCCATTTCGCAATAATCGCTTCTGATACTGATTCACCCAGAGTTGGTACTTTTACTTGTGTCATGATTTATGTGTCCTTTGATTCAATACAGTAATGATACCCTGCCTCGCGCATGAGATAAAGAGTGAATCTATTTGTATTTTCTTGACTTAGTTTTGTTTTATGTATATAAATAATCACGAAACTTATTTTAAGGACTGAAAAACAATGACCGACACACCAACCACATCATCAAAAGAATTCAACGTCAGCAGCGTGACCGAGGCCGCAGACGTCCTTAAATTTGAAAAAAGACGCGAAGCCTACACCGTTCTCGCACGTCTCTTTCGTGATTTAAACGATCAACTTCCAACCGCAAGCGAATCAAAAATAAAAATCGATCATCCGCGACGATACCAAAGCCTCTCTTTCACAGTTGAAAACTCATCAGGACAACATATGCATTCCATTTATTTGGAGCATAAAGGTTCGGAAACGGATGTCATTATGCGTTTTAGAGAAAATGAAATGAAGCCAATGGCACCGCAAGGCAAAAATGACATGCTTCAAACATACGACCCGTTTGAACTTTTTACAAACATCAAAGCCCTGTTTAAAAAGCACTATAGCGACGATTTTTTGACACAAAACAGCCTTTCAAAAACACCCAATAGAGCCCTCGACGATATTTTTTCTTATATTGAACACAATAATTTCAACACGGTTCCCGCCAAGAAAATTTTCGGGATCACAATATCACCTAAAATAATGGTCATTACTTAAAAACAACTCAGGAATTACCTCATGCCGCCAAAAGCACAAAAAAACGCACTCAAGACATTAAACGCCTTCACAAAGGCCGGCCTCAACGACGTTAAGACCATCGAAGTGCTTTCAAAAACTAACAAAAACGACACGATTAAATTCGACAAACGCGTTCAAGCCTTTAAAAAGATTGAAACCATACTTATTGATTTAAACCATGRATGCCCTGACAACACTCAAATCACAGTCGCCCMCATGAATACGGACGCAGGAAGCATCCAATTTGCCGTCACTGATTATTCAGGAAATCACAAACACGCCATCTATTTCGAACATATCGATTCAAACGCGCTTACCATTGCCTATAAAAATGACGCCATGAAACCGATCACGCCCAACGGCCCAAACATGGGCACACCGGCCAAAGATTTATACGCGGTGTTTAGCGCTCTCAAATCATTATTTCAAACGGAATATGTGGATAATTTTTTATGTTATCGCAGTGCGGAAAGATACACGGACATATCCGAAGCCGTCTTCAAATCCGTCGAGGGCATGCATTTCAAAAAGGCGCCCGTTTACAATGTTGCGGGCCTTAAAATCCAATCTCAAAAACGACTGAGCCTTTAAAAAGGAAAAAGCCCGCACATTAAATGTGGCAGGCTTTCTTCTCATTCATTATTTCTTCTTTTTCACGATCAAAGCATCATTGATTAACGATTCTTGCTCGGCTTTGTGCTTACTTGCGCTTCCTGTGGCTGGTGACGCCGCGGCGATCCGCCCGACATAGCTTGGGCGGCCGGCTTTATGTTTCGCTAGTGTCAACGATTCCTCAATACGGCGATCCACAAAATGCCAATACCCTGTATTTTCAGGTTCTTCCTGACACCACACGACGTCCGCTTTTGGATATTTTTTCAACTCATCCGCCAAGGCGTTTTTCGCAAATGGGTAAAGTTGCTCTAGACGAAGAATAACAACATCTTTGATTTTTTCCTCCTCACGCGCTTGGAATAAATCGTAATAGACCTTACCCGTACACAAAACAACGCGCTTAATGTCCTTTGGTTTATTCAATTTGCCATCCAATTCCGCATCATCCCACAAAATCCGGTGGAATGTACTGTCGCCTGTCATCATGGATGCCGGTGACACGCACATTTTATGACGAAGGAGCGATTTAGGCGTAAGCATAATCAACGGTTTACGGAAGCTCCGCACCATCTGACGACGCAAGGCATGGAAATAATTCGCAGGCGTGGTCGCATTCACAACTTGCCAATTATCCTCGGCAGACAGATCAAGAAACCGTTCAGGGTGACACGAGGAATGTTCCGGCCCCTGCCCCTCATAACCATGAGGTAATAACATCACAAGACCTGACATACGCATCCATTTTGTTTCGCCACTTGATATAAATTGATCGATAATTGTTTGGGCTCCATTCACGAAATCGCCAAATTGCGCCTCCCACAAGGTAAGACATTTCGGTTCCGCCAAAGAATACCCATATTCATATCCCACAACCGCAAATTCTGATAACGGCGAGTCATGGACTTCGAATCTTGCCTGATCATGCGATACATTTTGCAGAGGTTGATAAATATGCCCATCCGTTTGATCATACATTTTTGCATGACGTTGTGAAAACGTTCCACGGCCACAATCTTGACCTGAAAGTCGTACGTCGAAACCATCTTTAACCAAGGATCCAAAGGCCAAAGCCTCCCCCGTTGACCAGTCGAAACCTTCGCCCGTTTCAAACATTTTCTTTCGGGCCGCAATAAAACGTTTCAATTTCGAATGAATATTAAAATCTTCTGGAATGGATGTCAGCGCATCTCCAACGGCCTTAAACGTTTCATCGCTCAATCCTGTTGCCCCGCGGCGTGCCTCATCCTTTTGATCGGCCGATTCCATATCGCTCCACGCCCCTTGAAGGAAATCTGCCTGATTGGATTTGTAACTATTCGCGGCCTGAAAAGAATCCTCAAGCAAGCGATGCATTTCATCATTAATCGCGTCTGCTTCGTCCTTTTTCACAACGCCTTCTTCCGCCAATTTTTCAGCATAAAGTTGACGCGTTGTGGCTTGTTTTTTGATTTGCGCATACATCACTGGATTTGTGAAGGCTGGCTCATCCCCTTTCTCTTTAGCAGGGCTTTCATCTTTTACCTTTACCCTTACTAGCTGTATAGTAGCCTCGTACTCTTTGGCATCGCCTCCACATTCAAGAGCATCCCCATTAACAATTGGTGCTGTAATTAAATTTGAGGCATTTGAACTGGTGCTTAAAAACAAAATGAAAGCACTTAATATTAATATGCGTGATATAGTTTTCATAATAATAGAATTTTAATTTACCTACTCTA
>NVSI01000065.1 GCA_002401195.1 Alphaproteobacteria bacterium | reverse complement strand
ATTGATGGCACGCACGTTCAAAKSTWYTYTKAKAWYSAACGTCNWKKKSRSKRTMKSAMYSRATSSSYSSTKKRATTTNRRTYGKTTTACGTGGCGATAAAGAAGTTGAGATCACAATCACGCCTCGCATCCATGAAATGGAAGATCGTTTTGGTTTCAGCCACAGCCGCGGGATGATTGGCTTGATCGGCGCAGGGATGGCCATTTCCTATGACACGATCCAATCCGTGAACGGAAAGCCAGCAACGGAGAAAAACATTAACCGTATCATGGATAAAAATGCGGTGATTACATTGCCCTGGGGAAAAGACGAAACGCGCGACATTCGAATTAACGCTCTTGGTTCTAATAACGAATATGGCGATGGAATGTTGGTCTTAACGGAAACCATTGGAAAAGACATGGTGATTTTCTCTCCACTTGACGCAGGAGCCGAAGCCGTAAAAGAAACGTGGTTTATGGTGTCTGGAACATTCGAAGCCTTGGGACAAATTTTTAGAGGAACACGAAGCACGGACGAATTAGGCGGCATTATCCGCATTGGTGCGATTGCGGGCGACGCGGCCGCGGCCGGTTGGATTGCGTTGATTTCATTTACCGCAATGCTTTCTATCAACCTTGGCCTCATCAACTTATTCCCCATTCCATTGTTGGATGGTGGGCATTTGGTTTTCTATGCCTATGAAGCGGTTTTTAGAAAACCTATGCCTGATAAAGTCATGGATTACGCCTTGCGTTTCGGGATGGTGTTCCTTATTGGTTTGATGGCATTTGCAAATTTAAATGACATCATTCAAATGATCATGTAGGATTTTAAGGCTATGAAATATATTACACCTCTTTTTTCACTTCTTTTTTTAACCTTTGCGGCGCCAGCCTTGGCAAGTTCTGACTTTCTTGATTTCAAGCGAAAGACGGACACACGTGCCGCAGTGGCCAACATTGCCGTTGAAGGGGCCGAGCGCGTTGATCCCGCGACGATTGTATCGTATTTGGATATCAAGCCTGGTGATCAATACACGCAAAGTGAATTGAGTAGTTCTCTTAAAAATCTATACGAAACCGGCCTTTTTGCCGATGTGAACATCCTTCAAAAAGGATCAAAACTCATTGTAAAGGTCGTTGAAAATCCCGTGATTAACCGCGTGGCCTTTGAAGGAAACGCCGAAATCGAAGATAATGAATTAGCCGGCGAAGTTGGATCACATCCACGCGCGGTGTATATTCGCAAACAAGTACGACAAGACGTTGAACGCATTCAAAACATTTACCGTCGTTCTGGTCGTTATTCCGTTGAAGTTTCACCACAAATCATTCGCCTTGATCAAAACCGTATCGATTTGGTTTTTGAAATAACAGAAGGCGGGAAAAGTTACATTAAAGGTATTAAATTCATTGGTAACGAGGCCTATGACGACGATTCCCTTCGTTCAGAAATCAGTTCAAAAGAAGATCGTTGGTATCGTTTCTTGTCTTCGGATGATCGCTATGACCCTGATCGTTTATCGTATGATCAAGAATTACTGCGTCGTTTTTATTTGAAGAATGGATATGTTGATTTTCGTTTGATATCATCAAGCGCGGAACTTTCATCCGATAAAGAGTCATTCTTTATCACAATGAATATCGATGAAGGAAAACGCTATAAAGTTGGATCCGTTAAAGTCGACAGCAATCAATTGCGTAATGTTGATGCATCCGCCTTGGAAGAGGTTATTACATTAGAAGAAGACCGCTGGTATTCATCCGTCGATATGGAAGAAAGCGTTGATAATCTTACTCAAAAATTAGGGGATATGCAGTACGCATTCGCCAAAATCCGCCCGGATGTAAAACGAAATGCGGTAAACAACACGGTTGATATCGTGTTCCGCGCCCAAGAAACGCCCCGTGTGTTTGTTGAAAAAGTGGACATTAAAGGGAATGTGCGGACATTGGATAAAGTGATCCGCCGCGAAGTTGAGTTGATCGAAGGCGACCCGTTCTCATCCACGAAATTGGCCGAGACAGAAAAAAGCCTTCGTGACCTTAATTTCTTTAATAATGTTGTTGTGAAACCCGTTCCAGGCAGCGCCGCGGATCAAACAATCGTTGAAATTGATGTCGAAGAAAAATCAACAGGTGAAGTCTCCGTTGGGGCTRGCTTCTCAAGTGCCGATGGGCCTTTGGCTGACTTTAGTATCCGCGAGAGAAACTTCCTTGGTCGTGGGCAAGATGTTCTTATCTCTACAACTTTGGCAGGTGAAAAAACCGAATTTGACCTATCATTTACTGAACCGTATTTCTTTGGCCGCGATCTTGCCACCGGATTTGACCTTTTTCACGTGACACGTGATTTGCAGGATGAAAGCTCGTATGATCAAAAAACATCAGGGATGGCTCTTCGAACGGAATATCCGTACACGAAAAAATTACGCCAGCAATTTAAGTACCGTTTCCAAAAGAATGAAATCGATTCTGTCTCTGCGAATGCGTCGCGCCTTATTCGCGATCAAGAAGGGGAACGCACGACATCCGCCCTTTCTCAAACACTGACTTACAACGATTTGGACAGTAATTTCAATCCAACTGACGGTTATAAAGCATGGCTTACAAGTGAAATTGCTGGTTTTGGCGGCGATGCGAAATATATCTCCGCAAAATCAGGGGTAAGCTATTTTTATCCTGTGGCGAAAAAAGTGACGCTTAATTTATTGGGTGAAGCTGGCGCGATCGAAGGATTCAGCGATGAAARTGTTCAAATTAATGAGCGCTATTTTCTGGGAAGCAATACGTTCCGCGGATTTGAATATGCCGGTATCGGTCCACGTGATACAGGAACCGATGACGCGCTTGGTGGGAATGTGTTCTATCGCGGTTCGGCCGAACTGGGTTTTCCCACGGGATTGCCTGAAGATTTAGGCATTCGTGGATTTATATTCACCGATATCGGAAGCCTATGGAGCTTGGATGATGGCGGGGCAAATATCGCTGATGAAAGCTCATTGCGTGCCTCTGTTGGGGTTGGGCTGTCTTGGGCGTCTCCTCTTGGCCCGCTTCGCGTTGATTTCGCGGCACCTGTTCTTAAAGAAGATTACGATGAAAAAGAAGTGTTCCGCTTTGATTTTGGAACGCGGTTTTAAAACGAAAAGGCTTACTCATAATGAAATACATCGCAATACTTGCATTCTTCCTTCTTCCGTCCTTGGCCTTGGCCGAGGATGTCCCCGCAACCGACTCGGTTAAGATCGCCGTTGTTGATATCCAACAATTAATGGGCGCATCAAAGGCCGCAAAATCCATTCAATCTCAAGGAAAATCTTTGCGGAATAAATTTCAAAAGAAAATCAAAAAAATTGAAGACGACCTCAAAAAAACCGAAAAAAAATTAGTTTCTTTGGCCAAAGGTGATTCACAGGCAGACTTTGAAAAAAAGAAAAAAGAATTTCAAAAAAAACTGATCAACGGTCAAAAAGAGGCGCAAGAACTGAATAAAAAACTTGATAAAGCTCTTGGTAATGCTTTGAACAAGCTAAGGGATCAAATTGTAAAAATCGTTGGGAATATATCGACTGACAATGGATATGATCTTGTGATTTCACGCGCAGATGTTGTTATCGTTTCAAAAAAAATTGATATAACAGCGGATGTTATGAAGAAATTGAACAAGAAATTGTCCACTGTTAAAGTGAAGGGGTAGGCCTGTGGCTGATCCGCGTTTTCATGGTAACCAAGGGCCTTTTTCTCTGTCTGAGATCGCAGCCCTTATTGGATGTGATGTTAAAGACGCTGACAAAGATATAAAGATTTCAGACGTCGCACCACTTGATAAGGCAGAGCCTGGACAATTATCGTTCCTTGATAATGTGAAATATAAAGACCAGCTATCGATCTGTAACGCGACCGTGTGCATTCTCCATCCGAAAATGCTGCCCGATGCGCCAGAGGGGCTAATTGCTCTTGTCACTGAAAAACCATACAAGGCGTACGCCATGGTCGCTCAATTATTTTACCCGTCTCCRAAAGGGGCATTTATTCACCCCACGGCCGTGATCGAGGACAATGTGATTCTTGGTAAAAACTGCCACATTGGGGCTCATGTGACGATCTCTCATGCTATTCTTGGTGACAATGTCCGCATCCATAATGGGGCGCGTATTGGTCAAGATGGTTTTGGATTTGCAATTGATGAAACGGGATGCGTTCCCGTTCCTCAATTAGGGCGCGTTCAAATTGAGGATAATGTGAATATCGGCGCARATACATGTATCGACCGCGGCGCCTCGGGCGATACGATTATCGGCGCAGGTACAATCATTGATAATTTATGCCAGATCGCGCATGGCGTGGTTATTGGAAAAGGGTGCATTATTGTATCCCAAGTCGGAATATCAGGAAGCACAAGAATTGGTGATTATTGCGTCTTTGGCGGACAATCAGGCGTTGCAGGGCATTTAAATATTGGCACGGGCGTTCAAATTGGGGCGCAGTCTGGCGTTACAAAGGACGTCGAGTCCGGAAAAAAAATGATGGGTTTCCCCGCGCGACCTATACGTGAATTCTGGCGCGAGATGGCTCAAATAAAAAAACTCTTGTCAAAATAGAGGAAAGCCACCATATTTCTTTGTTATGACTGATACACAAAATACACCGCAAAAGCCCGTTATTGATATCCACGCGATTATGGATCTTATTCCGCATCGTTACCCATTTCTTCTTGTTGATCGGATCATTGATTACAAAGAAGGCGAATGGGCGATTGGTTTGAAAAACGTGACTTTTAACGAGCCGCATTTTCAAGGGCATTTTCCTGGTTTTGCAATCATGCCGGGTGTGTTAATTGTTGAGGCAATGGCGCAAACTGCGGGCGCATTGGTTGTACAAAGCCTTGGCGATGAAGCCAAAGAAAAATTAGTGTTTTTCATGTCTGTCGATGAAGCCAAATTCCGAAAACCTGTGACCCCAGGTGACACACTCCATATCCATATCGATGTTTTAAAAAGTCGCGGTCCTATTTGGAAATTCAAAGGTGTGGCAAAAGTGGGCGATACCGTTCATGCTGAATCAATCTTTACAGCCATGATCATGGACAAAGACGGCTCAAAGTCAGCCACCTAACTTCATCTTTCATGTAACATCGGGAAATATTCTGTGTGTTTTGTTTGCCTTGCGAATAGAGCATAAAATAAGCATGACAAATTCTATACATCCATCTTCTGTTGTTTCACCAAACGCCACCCTTGGTGATAATATTACCATCGGGCCTTTTTGCGTTGTTGGGGACCAGGTCACCCTTGGTGATGGTTGCGTCTTGAAATCTCATGTTGTGATCGATGGCGATACAACCCTTGGACAAGATAACATCCTTCACCCGTTCGCCTCTATTGGCGGCGTGCCTCAGGATTTAAAATATGATGGCGAACCAACAAAATTAATGATCGGTGACCGTAATACGATCCGTGAACAAGTCACAATTCATCCCGGAACCGTTGGTGATAATTCCCTGACACAAATCGGTGATGATAATCTTTTGATGATTGGTGTTCACATTGCCCATGATTGCATGATTGGAAACCAGAATGTATTTGCCAATAACGCCACGATGGCGGGCCATGTCCATGTTGGTAACCATGTCGTGGTTGGCGGATTATCCGCGGTACATCAATTCGCCCGTATTGGCGACCATGCAATGATCGGCGGAATGTCAGGCGTGGAAGGGGATGTTATTCCATTTGGACTTGTTATGGGGGAACGCGCGCGCCTTGCGGGCATTAATTTGGTTGGTATGGATCGTCGTGGCTTTGAAAAGGCCGATATTAAGGCGGCGATGAAGGCGTTTAAGCATTTGTTCCAAGGGAAAGAAGGAACGTTTAAAGAGCGTCTGGCCGAAGTGAACGATAATTACAAGGATCATAAAGTCGTGTCCGATATTATTGATTTTGTGATGGCTGAAAATTCAAGGTCACTATGTCAGGCGAAATAAAATCTGCTCTCGGAATATTGGCAGGTGAGGGCGCATTGCCGCATCAAGTGACCCAATATTGCATCGAAAATGACATCCCCGTATGCGCAGTTTTATTTGAGGGGTGTTCATATGTAGACGATTTTTCAAATATCCCAACACACCAAACGCGCATTGAAAAGGTTGGATCTGTTTTTAAATTTTTCAAACGTAATAATGTGACCGATGTTGTGATGATTGGAAATTTATCCCGCCCAGAAATTTTATCTCTTCGCCCTGATTGGCAAGGAATTAAAACCCTTATCAAAATCGCGCGTGTTTTTTCAAAAGGGGATGACGCTTTGTTAACAACGTTACGCTCTGAAATCGAATTACAGGGATTCACAGTCCGAGGGGTGGATTATTACCTGAATGATTTAACATCCGATCCAAAATGCCTGACGCGAACCACCTGTGCCATTGATTTAACATTCGCCGTGATGGAAACATTGCGCCATGGTCAAGCCGATAAAGGGCAGGCGGTCTTAATTCATTGTGATGACAGTTTTTCCTATGAACAACGTCAAGGAACACGCCATTTAATTGAAACATATGGGCGCAAAGGATCCATTCTTATTAAGGCCATGAAACCCCAACAAGACCCCGATCTTGACCGTCCAACGGTTGGCTTACAAACCCTCAAAACATTAAAAGAGAATAACTGCGCGGGATTGGTTGTTGAGGCGGACGCCGTTTTTATGATTAATAAGGGCGAGATGATTTCATACGCGAATGAGAATGAAATGTTTATCGAGGTGATCAATGTCTAAACATATTTGCGTCATTGCAGGTGAGGAGTCAGGGCATGTTCTTGGCGCGCGTTTAATGACTGCGCTCAAAGAAAAAGGAAATGTATCATTTAGTGGAATTGGCGGCGATGCGATGGAAAATGAAGGTTTAAAAAGCCTGTTTCCGATGACTGATTTATCCGTCATGGGAATTTTTGAAATTCTCCCGCGCCTACCAAAATTGATTAAGCGGATCAATCAAACCGTAAATCATATCGTGGAAACGCAGCCCGATATCGTTGTAACGATCGACTCCCCTGATTTTTGTAAACGCGTGGTGCGCAAGGCTCGTAAGAAATGCCCCGACACAAAATTTATTCATTATGTTGCGCCAACCGTATGGGCATGGAGAGCAGGGCGCGCCAAAACGATGGCTGAATTATTTGATGGCCTGATCTGTTTACTTCCGTTTGAGCCTCCTTATTTTGAAAATCATGGTTTAAAAGCGCAATTTTGCGGACATCCGATTGTTGAGAAAATCACCGCAGATACAACGCTCCCGCGGAATGATGATCATATCCTTATTCTTCCTGGGTCGCGCATGGGTGAAATTAAGCGCATGGCACCTGTCTTTTCCGAAGTGTTTAGAGGTATGACCGTGATGAATCCTGGTCTAAGAGCCGTGATTCCTGCGCTCCCTCATTTAAAAGATGAAATCGCTGAACATTTCTTCGGGATGAATGTTGACTATATTGATCCAAAAACGCGCTACGATGCGTTCCAAAAGGCACCTTTTGCGATTGCGACATCAGGAACCGTTGGGTTGGAATTGGCGGTTGCGCGATGCCCACACGTCATTGCCTATAAAACGAATCCATTCACATGGTGGATAATGAAGCGCCTTGTGAAAGTTAAATATGCCCACTTGGTGAATATCATGATGGGACGAGAGATTATCCCAGAATGCATTCAACAAAGATGCACTGCGGATCATATTATGAAGGCTGTCCTCAATTACAATAACCCTGATTTATCCAAGATTAGAGATCAATTAAATGGGACGGATACAAAAACGCCACCATCACATCAAGCGGCAGAATTTGTTATTGGGTATTTTTAAGAAGTTAGCGTTTATCAATACTGACATAGTCTCGCTGTGCAGGGCCTGTATAAAGCTGACGTGGGCGGCCAATGCGCAATGAGGATTCTTCCAACATTTCTTTCCATTGTGCAACCCAGCCAACGGTCCGTCCAACGGCAAATAAAACCGTAAACATCTCTTCAGGGAAGCCCATGGCTTTGAGGATAATTCCTGAATAGAAATCAACGTTCGGGAAAAGTTTGCGATCAATGAAATATTGATCCTTCAACGCGACTTTTTCTAATTCTTGTGCGATCGCCAATAATGGTTCGTTTTCGACGCCCAATTCCTCTAATACTTCGTCACATGAGGCTTTTAACACGCCTGCGCGTGGATCCATGTTTTTGTAAACACGGYGTCCAAACCCCATAAGGCGGAACGGATCTTCTTTATCTTTGGCCTTTGCAATGAATTCAGGAATACGGTCAACCGATCCAATCTCGCGAAGCATCGCAAGAACTGCTTGGTTCGCACCGCCAT